>JBAVYC010001600.1:0-6328 GCA_049698595.1 Desulfobacterales bacterium
GTATTGGAAGAAACATTGAGACAGGTGAATGAAGAATACGGCATTAACCAGGAATCAAAAAGGAGTAGCGCTAAGAATGACGACGTTTGTTCAAAACATGGGTATAAATCATGGTGGTGCTGACATCTTTGTGCCCCATCAACTCCTGAACTGTGCGAATTGAATAACCTTTCAACCGAATACGGTACCTGGCTCTATCAAGCAACTTTATCGGTGGCTTTTTCATTATATCTTCTTGATTTTTAACGAATTAATTGATAATAATAGATCGTTATTTTATTAATTTGAAAAAATGAAACAATTCTTAATGTAAATGTATTCGAGGCAGTCTAATATATACAATTATATTTACAATAATGAAATTGTAAATGCAAGCCATTTTTAATATCGAGAAAATTTTCTCAATATCACCTGGATATAATGGATATCGAGAAAAAATTCTCGCATATTGGGATATTGAGAAAAAATTCGCATTTTCCCAGGTTCAATATTTTATTGGATATTATATATATAATTGTTTTAATTAAACATCTATTTTTACAATTGGGTTTTTGTTGTTGATATGGCGACTTTTTTCGCACTACTCAATTGTTAGCCATCGATAAAGATAGAAGTTGAAATGGAAATAATACGAATAACCCGTATATTAGATGGTAGGTGTAGAGGTAGTTCTAGGCCAGTTATAGTTGAAACTCCAACAGGGAAGCATTTAATTAAGCTTCGAGGCGCTGCCCAAGGTAGTGGTGCGTTGGTATCCGAAATCATTGTTGCTGAGTTAGCAGAAGCATTGCACCTTCCAGTTTTGCCAAGACGCTTGGCCATTTTAGATTCGGATACACCAACCGAGGACAAGAATGATGAGTTAGCAGATCTATTAGCTGCAAGCGCAGGTCTCAATCTGGCTTTTCCGCTACTGGATAACGCACGAGATGCAACGAAAAAAGATCTTTTCAGGCTGACACTTGGTGAAAAAGCAGCAATTCTTTGGTTGGATCGACTGGTAATGAACCCTGACCGCACAAATCAAAATCCAAATATTCTGTATTCTGAGGAGCAATTATATCTAATTGATCATGGAGCTTCTTTAAGATTTCAGTATAATTGGTCCAATATTACCGAAGAAACGCCGAGTTATGTTGGTTCTATGTTCAAACCTCATATTTTTGAAATGGTATCTGAATATCCTGATTGGGTGCATTGGGAATCCTTATTTGCTCAATGTTTAACTCGATCGGTACTTGAGAAAGCTTTAGCAGCAGTACCCAGCAGCTTTATTTATCCGCTTCTACCTGATACGATTTTGGATAACTCACTTGAAACACCGGAAAACAACATTCAACGCCGTAAAGCAGCATATGTTGCATTTCTATGGAAGAGGCTAAAATTTCCGAGAAACTTTGCATTGGAGCCACCGATATATCAAGAAATGAATACTTCCAAAATACAACATAAAAGGCTAACAAATCAGTAGAGCAGACGGCTTGAAGATAGCGGTTTTCCGGAAAGGCTGTGCAAGCTTGGAAATCATATAGGCCGCTGCTCACCTCAAGCGTTCGGCAAGAAAACTGATTGCAAATGGAAGCCGTTATCGAAGCTAAAGGTTTGACACGTAAGTTTGGTCACTTGGTTGCGGTAGACCACGTGGAGTTTGGGGTCTACCAAGGCGAGATCTTCGGGTTTTTAGGTCCGAACGGAGCTGGCAAGACGACGACTGTCCGCATGCTCACAGGCGTGATCGATCCCACCGAGGGCACGGCTACAATACAAGGTCACGACATCCGTGAAGAGCCGTTGCTTTCGAGAGCGCACATCGCCGTCGTCCCCGAAGAGGCAAATGTATACCTCGATCTCTCTGTCTGGCAGAATCTCATGCTTATGGCGGAATTGTACGGTGTTGCGCGACATCGGCGCCTCCAGGAAGCAGAGCGCCTGCTTGACGCATTCGAACTGACGGAGAGAAAGAAGCAGAAGGCTCGCGCTCTCTCTAAGGGGCTCCGGCAAAGGCTTATGCTGTGCGCTGCATTGGTAACGGGTCCAGAAGTGCTATTTCTCGACGAACCCACCAGTGGACTGGATGTTCAGAGCGCAAGGCTGATACGCAAAATAGTGAGCGATATGAACCGGAACGGCCTCACTGTGTTCTTGACCACGCACAACATGAGTGAGGCTGGTGAGATGTGCTCACGTGTAGCAATAATCGACAAAGGATGTATTGCTGCCATTGACACCCCAGAACAGCTGCGCTCCACTATAAGCTCCCGTCAATACGTCGAAGTGAGCTTTGCGGGTGCCGCGCCGGAGCATAATAAGCTTGCGTCGCTGCCCGGCGTTTCAAAGATTGACGCCGACAATCGCACTTTCCGGTTGTACACCAAGTTGCCCGGCCAAGTGGTGACCGAGGTCGTCCGATTGGCGGACAGGAGGGGATTGGAGATCACGGATCTTGGCAACCGCAAACCCAGTTTGGAGGATGTGTTTTTTCACTTCACGAGTGGGTGCAAGGAGAGGGGTTTGCAATGATGGTTCAGAGAGAAACGGTTCAGACTTGCCGCCGGCAGTTACACGGTTCGCTGGTCATTCTGAAGAAGAACGCACGCTTGTACTACCTGAAACCGCCGGTGCTGATCTTCGGGGTTCTTTTCCCGCTGTTTTTCTTCCTTGCGTTCAAGATGGGACGGCCTATCTCCGCTGAAAACATCGTCCCAGGCATGGTTGCTATGGCACTTTGGTTCACGTCCAGTGCAGTCGGCCCTTTGGTAACCCCTTGGGAAAGGAGCGCCAAGACATACGAACGTCTAATTTCTACTCCTGTGTCGCTGCCCGCGATACTGGCGGGTGACGTGATCAGCGGGTTCGTCTTCGGAGCCTGTATTTCTGTTGTTCCGGTTCTGCTGGGGTTCGTTCTTACAGATGCATATGTCGAGAATGTGCCACTGCTCATAGCCGGAATCGTGATGGGCGCGCTGAGCTTTGCTTCTTTGGGCGTGTTTCTTGCCGCCCCTCCTGCAAGCAGTCCCTCTAACATCATGCTGTTGTCAAACTTGGTTCGGCTACCTTTGCTTTTCGTGAGTGGGATATTCATGCCGATTGGACAAATGCCCGTCTGGGCTCGGTGGATTGCACCGCTGTCACCGTTATCCTACGCAAGCGCTTTGATTCGCTCTGCTTTTGGGCGTTCCGCGTTCTTTCCGCCTTGGCTGAGCCTGATTATGCTGTTCCTGTTTACACTGGCATTATTTCTAGCGTCATGCAAATTCCACAATATGTGGCGGGCAAAGGGATTGTGAGGAAGATTCCCGGGATGCCGAACAAATCGTTGCACCTGACATTTCCCGCTGCGCTCGAAAATGCAGGTGAACTCAAAACGTTATGCGACAGACACAATAGGATTGAAGATATGCCAACTATACTTGTGATTTTAGGCTGGAGACTGTTTTTTTATGCAAATGAGGGTATTGAACCGATTCACGTGCATTGTCGCAAAGGTGACATGGAATGCAAATATTGGTTGAATCGAGAAAACTTTGATCTTGACGAGGCTTTTGCATATAATATGTCACCAAGGGATAAAAGACAGATCCGAAAAATTATTTATGAACATTTTGAATATATTGAGCAACAATGGGATGAATTTCAACGGAGACGCCAGCAATGAAAAAATACCATGATATCAGCGATCTTAAATTTGAGAATGGCTTCCTCGTTATCACCATTGATGGGGAACCGAAAAGATTTCAATTAAATAAAATATCCCCTGTACTTGAGAAAGCATCGAAGGAAGAAAGGAATAATTTTAAAATTTCTCCTTCAGGTTACGGAATACATTGGCCTATGTTGGATGAAGATATTTCCATAGATGGTCTACTTGGAATTGTCCATGCTCCACAATGGAAGAAAAAGATCGCATAACCATCTGCTGCACTTGACCGCAGAAGCCGAGCCGATTTAGTTATTTCCTGTTTTACGGCAGTTTATAACTTTTTTGAAAGATATCTTGTAGTCGTTTGCGTCAAGTGAGCAGTACGTTATGTGCCAAATTATCGATAAAACTTATGGAGTTTCGTTATAGAAAGGCATTACCAAAAGACACTGGTAAATGCATTGTTTTGGGAGGGAATACTCGCGAAAATGCTCTTACAGTTGCGCAATTAGAAGCAATTGGAGTTACTCACAAATCGTGGCAGTCTGGTATAGAAAGAGATGAAGTCCCTGGATATGTGTGCTTAGTAGATGAAAAAATTGTCGGATATTGTTTTGGAGAGAAAGAGACCGGCGAAATATTAGTGTTAGTTGTTTTACCGGATTATGAAAATTTAGGTATCGGAAAAGAGCTGTTAAATAGAGTTGTATCTGACTTCGGAAATATAGGTCATAAATCTCTATTTTTAGGTTGTTCAACTGATCCAAAATCAAGATCATATGGATTCTATAGACATTTAGGATGGATTTCTACTGGTAAATTAGATAGCAATCAAGACGAAATTCTTGAATTATTATTGAGTTAATCGAAAAGAATACATAACCATGCCACTGGAGCAGACGGCGTGAAGATCGCGGTTTTACGTAAAGATCGTGCAAGATTGTAACTTATTAGGGCCGCTGCTCACCGGCGGACGTTATACCCATCGATAAAATATTATAAGGGGAATAGTGTAAATGTCACCTAAACAATGGGTATTTGATCCAGATAGCGGAGGAGTTAGGATTAAAGAAAACATAAAACGCCGAACTGAAGAACGTATTATCCGATATGCAGAATCTAATTTAGCTGGTCGTTATACTGTGCTTAATATTCGATTTCGGAGTCATTTTTGCTATGTTGATGCTTACACAGAGCCAGAAGTACCTGACGATGACTGGTCGCCACCTGATTTTCCCGAAACTCGTGAACAGTATCTCGAACGATTAAGAAATACGCCATATCATCTTTTTAGACTTCGATATTTCGGAGATGAAGAAAAATGGGGTCTAGCCTTTTATAGTTATGCGCATGAAAAGTATGAATGTTCGGTTTTTCCTTCAGGTGATTTTTTTGGTACACCTGAAATAGCCCTTCAAACGGCAGCCGGATTTCATCTTTAACTATTTGAAAATAAACAATATTGGGTATGGGCATAACAATGGAATGAACTCGGACTGTGAAAAGATGCGACTTTTTTGTGGTTCTTTAAAACACACGTAATTCATAGTTTTTCGTCTTATCAACTAATCTCGCGGCTTTTCACAGCCGGTTATCCCAAGGGTTATACCCAAAGCGATTATGAAAACTTTTGAAGAGCTAATTCGAGAATTAAAATCATCAGACCCTGCTATTCGAGATAAAGCCGCGCTCGATTTAATGGACATTGGCAATGACAATGCGGTTCCCCCTCTTATTGAAGCTATTCGTAATCCTGATAATGTAGACTATCGAGGTACGCTTGTATATTCCTTAAGCGCCTATAACTGCGTTGACCACCTAGAATATCTTGTTGAACTTTGTTTAACAGGAAATTTTGAAGTATCTTCAAATGCGTTCAACATCACTGAAGAAATTGAACCAACACAGACTACCACTTCTAAAATAAAAGTTCAGTTGGAGAAGCACAATTTAGATAATTTGCCTTACGAACACAGCTTGGAGGCTTATAAAGCTTTATCTCAATTACTATAAACAAAGTTGGTATAAAAAGCTAGTGGAGCAGACGGCTTGAAGATAGCAGTTTTACGGAAAGGCCGTGCAGGCTTGGCATTTATTTAGGTCGCTGCTCACCGGCGGCGTTCGGTATCTGAATTATTATGAAAAGAGCAAACGTTGTATATGAAGAAAAAAGTATCCTGACGGCAAAATATCATCATCCAAAATCTGATGATTATTTGGATTATATTTCCATCATCAAAATCAAAGATTCAGGAAAAAACCCAATTGAGATGGTTGTAAAATTCGACGGTATAATCCCTTTTGTTGGTACTATGCCACCAAAAGAGCATACTTTTAGAGCTCCATCCATATTGGAGTTACACTTGAAAATCGTTCGTTGGCTTAAGAAGTATGGATATATTTTAACATAAAAGCGAACGAACCAGTTGAGCAGTCGGCGTATAGGTAGCGGTTTTACGTTAAGGCCATGCAAGCTTGACACTCATTTAAGCCGCTGCTCACCGACAACGTTATGCCCATTTTAACAATAATAGGGAGATTTATTGATGCCTGAAATATCAAGATTTCTTGGAATTATTATTGCAATCTTTTATTAAGATCATGCACCACCTCATTATCATGCGATATATGGTGAATATGAAATCACTGTTGAAATAGAATCTGGTGTAATTAATGGTCGATTCTCGA
>JBAVYC010001601.1:0-4165 GCA_049698595.1 Desulfobacterales bacterium
CAAAAAGCACTGTGATTTCAAAAAATTATAGAAATTCCGATACATTGAATTTCGGATTGACTCCGGCTGTAATATTGATGGTCTCGTAAAAAGTCCGAAAAGAGCCAATTTTCAAATTTCACACTTAATTATTTCAATAGTTTATGAGGTCGAAATTTGAGAATTTTGACTTTTTACGGGATTGTCAATATTCATTCTAAAATATTTAATCATTAGAAAATGCGGATTGCATTTCAATTGACAGCCGAGTTGACTTCTCTTATAGTCCAAGATTGCATTAAGGGCAATTATGATCCAGATCAGTAGCGACCCACAGGATTTTGTGCACCCCGAACTTGGCCGGGAAGTTACCGCCATCGGCGGACATTATGTCTTCGGCAAGGAAATCCGCTTACCCTATAACCACCGGAACCTATTGTATTTTGTCGGCTATGCCGTTTTGGATTCCACCTGCTGCGGGGTCGGCGGTTGTGCCTATGTCCTTGTGCCGGGATTCATCCGGCAGTGGAAATACAAAAAGAACCGGGATGGTTGTTTAATTTCTAAAATGGATCCGATACGGGATCTTGCCGTGCAAAAGGACGTGCGAAGATTGATTCAAAAAAAGGAGATGGTATTTCAGGTAACGTTTGATTAGCAATTCCTAATTTGATAGCGGTATTCATCGTTGACATCTTCCCAGCGGCGACAAATACTGGCTACTGGATGCTGGGTATGGATCCTCGATAATTCAAAATTGGAGATCAGTTTCTTAATATGAGTCACGCGGGTACAACACAACAAGACTTGCCGCGACCCCTGGATGGCATTCGGATCGTTGAATACGGTCTTTTTCACGCCGGTCCGGGCGCCAATGCGATTCTGGGCGATTTGGGGGCGGAAGTCATCAAGATTGAAACGGCATCCGGTGATCCGGAGCGTTATTGGACGAATGTGGCCGGATACGATCTGTCCCTTAAAAACGGCGAAAGTATCATTTTCGAGGCTTCCAATCGGAATAAAAAGGGTGTCTGTCTTGATATCCACCAAAAGCGGGGGCGAAAAATATTCGATCGGCTGATCCGGCAGGCCGATGTTTTTCTCACAAATTTACGGGGAAGCACCACCAACAAACTGGCCATCGACTACGAAACCATTTCCGGACTCAACGCCAACATCATCTATGCCGGCGTTTCCGGATATGGCCCCAATGGACCCATGAGAGATCTGGGTGCCTTTGATCCCTTAGGCCAGGCCCGGTCCGGGATGATGTTTGTTACCGGCTCCGCGGAGCCGGCCTTGATTCATTTAGGGGTTTTGGACCAGGCGGCGGCTATCACTGTCAGCCATGCCATTCTTACGGCCTTGCTATTCCGCGAGCGCAGAGGAATTGGACAGCAGGTGCATATCTCCCTTTACAGCACGGCGCTGTGGGTTCAGTATATCAATCTGCTGGCCACCAGTGTACTTGCCATTGATCCCTGCATACCGGCTGACCGTACCCAGCACTCCCCGTTGCGTAACCGATTTCGCTGTCGCGACGGTAAATGGATTTTAGGAACGCACCATCCTGAAGAAAAATATTGGACCCGTTTTTGTGAGGCCACCGATCAGGCAGAACTGTTAAATGACCGACGATTTACGAATAATACCGGCGGCCCAGCTAATTTTGCCGAATTGAACGGGATCTTTGACGAGGTGTTTGCCGCCCGGTCCCGGGATGAATGGATGGAGATATTTCAGGCCCAGGGACTGATGTTCTGCTCGGTGCAACGCATTCAGGAAGTCGCCAATGATAAACAAGCTCTGGAAAATGGGTATCTGACCGCTTTTGATCATCCGGTTCAAGGGCCGGTCACCATTCCCGGGTATCCGGTGCATTTCAGTGCCTGCAATGCGGGTACCTGGAAAGCGGCGCCTAAACTTGGTGAACACACCGATGAAGTTCTTCATCAGATGGGACTCTCGAAAGAGGATATTGAGAGCCTGAGAAATGATGGAATCATCAAGTGATTCGGAAGGCAAGGTTCGCACAGGAGGAATCATGGAAGATCGAAAGACAAATGGGATCGGATATATCACCGGAAGGTGGCCGCTGGATCCGGCGAAATCGACCCTCGTTTTTATTCACGGTGCCGGGGGAACAAGCAATTTTTGGCGGGCGCAGGTAGCGCCGCTTGGCGAGCGGGCCAACACGGTTGCCATTGACCTGCCGGGCCACGGCCACAGCGACGGTAACGGGCACGAGAGAATAGAGGATTATGCCCGGGCAGTGGTTGATTTTATTCGCGCTATAGAAGCGCCGCGGCCCATTCCGTGCGGATTAAGCCTGGGTGGCGCCATCACCCAGCAGCTCTTGTTAGATTCCCCGGACCTTTTCAGGGCCGGTATTCTAATCGGTTCCGGTGCAAAGCTCAAGGTTGCACCGGAAATTTTCGATGCCATCAAAAAGGGACCTAAAAGCTTCGCGGAGATGATGGTTAAATTGGCTGCCTCCAAAGCAACCGATCCGGATCGGGTAAATCGCTTTAAAGATGATCTGGCACGCTGCCAATCGGAGGTTCTAATCCAAGATTTTCGAGCGTGCGACCGTTTTGACGTGATGCAACGCGTGGGATCGATCACCTCACCGGTCCTCGTGGTGTCGGCTGAAGACGACCAGATAACGCCGCCGAAATATGGTGATTTTATGGAAGCGTCGATTGCACAAGCGAACCGGGTGCACATCATGGAAGCCGGACATATCGTGCCGATGGAAAAGCCTGAGGCGGTCAACAGCGCCATTATAGATTTTTTGGACCGGAGCAGCCTGTAAACCACGGTGTTGACATTGTTTTTTTCAGCCCTATTATTTTACCATTAGAAATAGTCATGAAGAGAAGCGCGAGGGATCTGGCCTGTTGACCGCTCAGCAACCTTTTTCATTGAGGTGCTAATTCCAACCCCGCAAGGGAAACATGAGGTCGTCCATGACAAATGGCAACAAACCTCCTGATTGGGAGGTTTTTTTTTAGATTGTTTCTTCGATATTTTGGGAGTTAAGAATAGCCCCCAACGTTGCAACATTGGGGTCGCCTGTTATTGGCAACAAGTTGAGGTCGATAGGATGAAAAAAATAGTTTATTTGTATTCGGGTGAAGGCACCAAAAATAGTGAGAGCAAGCCTGAACTATTAAAGCACTCAAAATACTGGTCAGAGATAGACGCCATCTTAAGCTCAAAATTAAAGCTAAACTTAGAAGAAATATGGAACAATGAGATCGATAAACACAAATGCCCATACAGTCCACTATTAACCGTCGCATCTCAAATATGCCTGTCAGATATTTGGCGTCAGTGGGGATACAAACCGGATGTCGTAATTGGCCATAGTGTTGGTGAATTATCGGCTGCTTTTCAAGCTGGACTATATTCTTTGGAAGATATTCTTTTACTGACCTACCAGATAGGCGAAGTCGCAGCAAATTTAAATGGCGTGATGCTGCATGGCAAACTATCAGATCAACAAATTGATCAGTTGTCCGTAAACCTATCGTCGTTAAATTTTGTTGATGATGCCAAAAAGCATGTAACATTGAGCGGATATGCCGATGAGATGATGAATTTCATGACCATAAATTCTGATTTTATAAAAATGAGACTCCCCCATCCATGGCACCACCCGGACTACGGTAAGTTCATTGATAAAATCGATAGCATTAAATCCAGTAAGATTCGTGAATCCAAATTTGTTTCCGGAGTTACGACAGATTTTGAAAATCAGTTAAAAGACGACCACTGGCGCAATTGGTTAACCAGCTCGGTAGATTTTATTAGCGCCATGCAAACAATTAAAAAAGCATACAACAGTTATCAGCTGGAAATAATTGAAATCGGTTTTCATCCGGTATTGGATAAATGCTGTGAAATTTTTGATAATTACACATATGTATCATCTATGTTTAGAGGGGAGGATGAAATAAAGTGGATCCTGTACCAGAGAAAATTGCTCGATCAAAGCTTTTTCCTGGAAAAATTGACGTCTGCTGTAAAGGAATATAAATCTCAATTGGATTTTAAAACCTCCCTGGCGTATCAAGGATTTACTTCTCTGACCTTTACCGAATTTTCAGTCTTTTTACAAAAGTATTTCCCATCATTAGCCCCACAGGACTTCTATAGATTTAAAACCATCAATCAATTAATC
>JBAVYC010001602.1:0-1813 GCA_049698595.1 Desulfobacterales bacterium
TTGGTGCTGCAGCCAAGCTTTGTCATCGCCGACGAGTCGGTATCCATGTTGGACGTGTCGGTGCGGATCGGGATTCTGGATCTCCTGGAACGTATGCGGGATAAATTCGGCATCTCATTTATCTACATTACACACGATCTGGTGACTGCTCGATACATTTGTGACCGGATCGCCATTATGTATCTGGGAAAAATTGTAGAGATCGGTCCGACCGAGGAAATCGTGCACAACCCCCGGCACCCCTACACCCAGGCATTGATATCCGCTGTACCCGATCCCGACCCGACGGCAGAACTGCCGGAATTGCCGATAAAGGGTTATGTGCCCATGGCGCTGGACGAGGCCTTCACTGGCTGCAAATTTTATATGCGTTGTCCCTACAGTACGAATGCGTGCCGGGAACAGTATCCGCAAATGCAGGAAGTCGGGGAGGGACATCAGGTTTCCTGTTTCCAATGGGATTAACACCTAAACATTTTATCAACGTCATCACGCTTGGCGCCCCGCTGCTGGTTGGACTGATCGCTGAATTTTTCATGTACACCGCGGATTCGGCCATGGTGGGACGTCTCGGAACGGATCATCTCGCGGCGATCGGCATCGCCACGATGTTCGCGGAGCTGCTGTGGGTAATCGTCTGGCCTTTTGCCCCCGGGACACAGGCACTGGCCGCCCGCCGCTTTGGACGTCAGAAAGCGGCATTGGATAATCGTCCGGCGGCGTATCCGACGCTTCAGCACAAGACCGGTTTGGTTCTGGACAATGCCCTTGTCGTGGCGTTTGCCGCCGGTGTCGTCGCGATCGGAATCGCCTCCTTTTCCCACCACATCCTGGCCTTGCTGATAGACAATGAAGAACTCATCCGAAAGGCGGAGTCCTATATCGGAATTATAAAATATCTGATGCCGATTGCGGGGGTCTTTTTCGCGATGTACGGGTTTCTGGCCGCTCTTAATTTAACCCGGGTGGTCATGGTGGCCTCGGTGGGCCTCAACCTCCTTAATATTTTATTTAACTATGCCCTTATCTTCGGTAAATTCGGACTGCCGGCTCTGGGTATTGAAGGGGCCGCCATCGGCACCCTCCTGGCACAATCCATCGGGACCGCATTTCTAACCGTATACATCCTTCTTGCTAGGCCGACGAAAAATTATGGCTGTCTGCGTTTCAAAGGCCTCCGGGGAGTTCTGATGGGCGACATATTTAGTGCCGCCAGTCCCATGATCGCTCAGCTGTCCGTGTCCATGTCCATTTTTCTGTTTTACGAAGCATTGGTTGAAAGCCTCGGCACGATCTACCTTGCGGTTACCCACGTGTTGTTCATGTCCTTTATCTTTGTCAGAACGATGATCGAGGGTTTCGCCGAGGGTGGCTCGATTCTGGTCGGGAATCATCTGGGTATCGGCGACCGTGAAGAAGCGACCCGGTATGCCTATGCGGCGGAACTGATTTCGATCGCCATCGGGGCCGTTCTGGTCACTTTCATCTTTATGTTTCCGCAACACATTGTCGGCCTGTTCAATCAAGAACCGGAGACGATTGCACTCGGAACAAAGGGTCTGCGGTTTATTGCTGGTTTCTTTTTCATCGGTGCTTTCGGATTCCCGATCGAGGTTATCTTCACCCATAACGGTTGGGGACGGTATGCGCTTTTTTGCGAATTTATACCGGTGGTGACGTTTACGCTGGGTCTTACCCTGCTGTTGGTAAAGTATTTCAAGATGGGCATATATGCGGCCTGGCTATCGTGCGGATTATATATCGTCTTCTACACGATCCTGCTGATTGGCGGCTTCCTGTCGAAGCGCTGGCT
>JBAVYC010001603.1:0-3085 GCA_049698595.1 Desulfobacterales bacterium
CTGCAGCGCTTTGATGTTGGCCATTTGCTTTGAATCCATTATGAAAGGTAACATTGCCTTCCGGAATGTTCCCGTCAAATGACAGAACGAAGAAGACTTCCGGGGGAACTCCTTTATGAATCAATCGTTCAACATTTATAAATCCAAATTGTCGGTAATATTGTGGATGCCCGACCAAACAACAACCTTTTGCTTTAAGGCCTTTCAAGCGTGACAACCCTTCTCGTATAAGTGCCTTTCCAATGCCTTTGCGCTGAAAGTCTGGATGCACCGAAACCGGGCCGAGGCCATACCAATCCTTAGTGCCATCCGACATGGTTACGGGAGAGAATGCAATATGTCCCACAACAAGGCTATCTACCTCCGCGACTAATGACAACGTTAAGGCTTTTGCGGACCGCAATGCCTCAATGATAAACTGTTCCGTTTGATTACTAATCTTCATCGACTCAAATGCTGCAATAGTTATCTCAGAGATGATTGTAAAATCAGTTTTTTTCTCGTCCCTTATCATAATGTTTTGTATCATCTTAGCAATTTCCTTTTCTTTGTATGGTGCGGGCAACGATGATTTCAGCCGTGGCCAACTTATTATTATGCAGCTATCTGCTTTTTGGGACGATTTAATTATTTGAGGTTTTCCGCAATTTGATAAGACTGTTTATGTATACACAAAAAGAATAGATTATCAATGTGTTATATGATTTTAAAAAAGTGGACTGGTCCACTTATAGCGGCTTTTGCGGGTTATTATCACGGTTATGTCGCCAGCACCTTTTTTGCAGTTTCGGTTATCATCAAAATTAGGCGTCATTTTAGCTTTTTCTCAAACTGCTCGATAGCAAACTACTTGCCAGTCACTGAAAATAAGGCTAATCATGAACACCACTATATATTGGGGTCAGGCGGATTTCCGGGTGGGTAGTGATTACATACCTGTCAGTGAAGATATTTGACAAATCAGTCGCGTGGTGAGGTATTTAAGATTCTCTTTGTTATGAGGTCATTGTCCAAGCTGGTGATCAGTTGGCGCAATCTGAAATCAAAAATGTAAATTTTATTACCATGAAATTGGAGGTGCACTTAAATACATGTTTACTTCTCTACAAGGTGCATAGAGATTGCTTTAAGTACATCCGCTATCATAGCTTTTGGGATCAAGTAAAATCAGCAGATCCGTTGGAATTATGTTGAAAAGCATGATTCCAAGTAACTGTTAACAGTTTCCTCAATGCTCTCGGCGTCAGGTCACAACTGGACTCACTCTATCTTCATAGAGAACCGTAAAAATAAATTTACCAGCCTTAAATTCTGGAACATACCGCCTCTGATCTATTTGTAAATTGCTTGGTTGCCATAATAAAGACGCCCCAGCAGAAATTGGTTCTGCTGGGGCGTTAGTGGTTTCTATCTCGTGTATTGTAGCGGCACAGGCTCCAGTTGGGAGTGCTTGCGATCCCAGTTTACGACTCTGGTATCGTTATTATGTTAAACAGTTATAACTACTTTTCCTTTGAAATGTCCTTCTCCAAAAGGAGTGTATACAATCGCTTTCATTACTTACCCACAGAGATTACGACAATCCCCAAACGTTTTTCAGCCTCTACTCTTCGATGAGCTTCGGCAGCTTGTTCAAACGTAAAAATTTTATCGACGATTGATTTGATTTTACCCTCCTCAATCATTTTCTTTAGTACGAGTAGTTCTTCCTTTTTTTCTCCGGCAAAAACAAAAATCGCTGTCTTGTCAGTAAATTTTGACGTCAGGACAGAACGCAACATATCGGAAATACGCGGATTCGCCATCAGATAACGTCCCTTGGGCTTGAGTGCGTTAACGCATTCGGAATAGGAATTTTTTGCAACCATGCTGAAAATCACATCATAGGTTTGACCGTATTTTGTGTATACAATCGCTTTTTTCAGGCCAGAGAACTGGTTTTTCAGTCCCCGATGGTCACAATACCCAGATAACCGTCCACGGTGAGACGGTCGCCGGTGTGGATCAAGGTGCCGGCGTCGGCTACGCCGGTGATGCAGGGCAAGCCGTATTCGCGGGCGACAATGGCGCCGTGAACCAGCATGCCGCCGCGCCGCTCCACGATGGCCGCGGCAAGGGGTACCACGAAGGTCATATTGGGATCGATGGAATCGCAGACGAGAATTTCACCGGATTTGAACTGAAAGAGGTCGTCGACCGCTGAAATCACCCGGGCCTTTCCCACGGCCAGACCCTGTCCGGCGGGCTGGCCGATGAGCTGGCGGGCCCGCATGATAAAATCCCCGTCAGTGGTGTCTACGGTAGGCGGGACCAGACCCGGCCGGCCCTGATGCTGGACCGGTTCATCGATGATTGCCTGTTCCTCGACGATTTCGCGGATGGCGGCCGGATCCGACAGAATCTTGACTACCTGTGCGGGTGTGAGGGCGTCTGCGTCCACCCGGTCGAGCTCGCCGATGCGCCGCTTGGCCTCGTCCACAACCTTGAGCAGCTGGGCCTCAATGCGGGCCAGGACGATATTGTCGTTGTCTCGCAGCCGGTAGCTGGATCGTCCAATTTCCAGGAGTTTGCGGGCAAATTCGCGTCGGTCTTCGGGAAAGCGGTCGATAAAATCGTCGGCCAAGGAAGCAATGTCCGGCCGCCCGGCCGCCGCCTCGGGTTCGGCCTGTTCCGCCATTTCCAACAATATGCGGATCAACCCTTCGCGGTCTTTGAAAAAACGGACCGCTTTGAATGTGAGATCTTCGTAGCGTTCCAGAAAAGCGTTAAAATAAGTTGAAAATTCTGTGTTTACATCGTCCATTTTCCCGGAATTTAATCGTTCACGCAGGCGATTGTCGGACCGGATCATGCGTGCCAGTCTGCGCAAATCCAGATTGCGTTCCATCCCGGTCATGCGGGTTTCGCCCAACAGGGCAGTGAACGCATAGGGGTCTTCGGGCTTGACCAGGTCGTTATAGACCTGGCCGAAGAGGCGTGCGCCATGGGCAAAGGGGATGAAGTCGCGCCAATAGACATCCACCCAGCGACGATGAATGCGCATGCGCGTTTGGATGGCTTCGATGAGTCGGGCGTCGGAGAGTCC
>JBAVYC010001604.1:0-3674 GCA_049698595.1 Desulfobacterales bacterium
TTGCCATATCGATGATAATTATTGCAGATGCTTTGTGGCCGGTAATACTGCAAAAGTTCAATTCGGCCGTCCATCCTCACCGGGGTGTGCGCGATGTAAAATCCGATATCGGCCGCTGCACGCTGGACATCGCGCGGCACGCGTTCCGGAGCCGCATATCGAATGCGATCAATAGTAGCTAAACTTTTTATCAGTCCCTTGTCAAGTTCATTCACAACCGGATTGCCACCGATTAAGCGTTGTCCTTCTTTGGCGTAAAGAAAGCGGGTGACCCGGTTATCTAATTTCTCCGGGCGGCTGATTCGGAGTTTGCAGCCGGAAATGATTACGGCAGCAATTCTGGCCAACGTCTCAAACAGGCCGTCATCTTCATGCAGTCTGACGACTACCATGCCCACCGGCAGATTACGCAGAATATTGTCCTGCCCGCGAAGTCGAAAATAATCCAGTCGGCTGGAAAATTCGTGTTCGACCTGGTGGAGGTAACTTTTAATGGCCCGGATGCTCTGTTGTATATCCGCTTCGATTCCCTGAAATCCGCCCTCATCCAACCGTAACTGCCATTGTCGCGCCAGGTTCAGCAATGGATGGGGCTTTTGAATCGACCCACCGGGTGGCGGACCGAGCTCTTCAAAATCCATGAACTGGGCCACATATTTGGGACCGCCCGCTTTCATTCCCGCTCCTATGACTGATTTCCCTCTTCCGCCAAAGGGCTGTCGCAAGGTGACGGCCCCGGTGGTGCCGCGGTTGATATACAGGTTGCCGGCTTTTATGCGCTCCTGCCAGTTGAAGACTTCACGGGGGTCGAGACTTTCCAGACCGGAAGTGAGTCCGTATCCGGTTTGATTGACCAACTCGACGGCATGATCGAGGTCGTCGGCACGCATGACGCCTAGTAGCGGACCGAAGAATTCCGTCAGGTGGGTGTAACTTTGCGGCCGAACACCCCATTTGATTCCGGGCGTCCACATGAATGGATGGCCATTAATATTTTGAGGTTGCAAAGCCCAGGATTCTCCGGGCGCTAATGTCGTCAATGCTTTTTTTAAATCGCCTTGCGGCGGTTGAATCAGAGGGCCCATTTTGTTGAAAAAGTCCCAGGCCGATCCCGTGCTGATGCTTCGGGCGGCATCCACCAGTTGTCTTTTAAAATCTGTATCATCGTAAATCTCGGGTTCAAGGATGAGCAGTGAGGTGGCCGAGCATTTTTGACCGCTGTTGCCAAAGGCCGAATAAATGACATTGCTGATAACCAGATCTCGATCGGACATAGCGGTGGCGATGGTGGCATTTTTACCGCCGGTCTCCGCTGCCAGCAAGATGTCCGGACGCTGCTGTAAAATTGACAGACCGGTTTCAGTACCGCCGGTAAGGATAATAAAATCAACCCCGGGGTGATTGGTCAGCCTGGAAGCAGCGGTGGAACCGGGGCTGGGAACCAATTGCAAAATATTTTGTGATACACCGGCGCGCCAGAAGCATTGGCAAAGCACCCAGGCTACCAGGGTCGCATCGGAGGAGGGCTTAAAAATCACGGTGTTGCCGGCTGCAAGAGAGGCAACAATACCGCCACAGGGAATGGCAATGGGAAAATTCCAGGGCGAGATGACAACCCCAACGCCTTTGCCGCGACAACCCAAATGGTCGCTACCGCAAAACGCTGCGGTGGAGAAAGGATAGTATTCGGCAAAATCAACAGCCTCCGAGACCTCCACATCGGCTTCGGTGAATACCTTGCCGGTGTTGGCGGCGGCTGCTCCGATCAGGTCTCCCCGGCAGCGGCGAAGCTCGGCAGCCACTCCAGCCAGGATCCGGTGCCGTTGCCGGAACGTCATTTGTCGCCAACCATCCGGGTCCGCTGCGGCAGTGCCGACCGCAGTGTCGATATCTCCGGCATCCGCCATGGCGGTACGGGCCACAACCACTTTGGGGTTGAATTGAGAAGGATCCCGGGTTTCCCTGATTTGCCGGCCGGCAAAAATTTCTTTTCCGGCCACTGCCAGCGGGATTTCGATTGGTTGGTCACCAGGACGCCTTTTCCATTTCTGTCTGATTTTCTCGGCCCAGTCCCGGTTGCCTGCCAAAGACCAGTCGGTATTCGGTTCATTTTTAAATTTTCCCCGATAGTAGGTGCCCATTTTGCCCGGAAATTTTTCGGTGCATCTGTTCTGAGTGCGGTGCGGTGTTTTGGCCGACCGGTCTTTTTGTTGCATGGACGCCTTGAAATGGTCCGTTAAAATCTGCCAGGAGTTGGAGTTCGTCTTCAGCCGGTTTAAATGGCGCAGGAAATTTTGTCCACCCGTATTTTCATCCAGTCGTCGGATTAAATACCCGATCGCGTTAATAAACTGGTCCCGCTTGGCAACGGGTGCGTAAAGAACCATTTCCTGTCCGGTCTCCTGTACTGCCCGGCGCAGATGATTGGCCATACCCTCGATCATCTCAAAGGAAAAAAAATCCGTAACTTCATTTTTGCACGCGACCAGATAGGCATAAGCCAAATCAAAAACATTATGGGATGCGATTCCCAACCTCACCGCGTGGATGTTTTCCGGCTGCATGCCGAAATCAACCATCCGTTTCCAGTTCGCGTCGACTTCCGGTTTGTTGTCGAACGGCGCCAGGGGCCAGTCGAAAATGGCGGAGTCAATTTTTTCCATTTCCATATTGGCGCCTTTGACAATTCGAATTTTAATGGGGCTGCCTCCGGCCGCCACCCTTTTGCGGGCCCAGTCGGTGATTTGCTGCAGAATTTGGTAGGAATCCGGCAGGTAGGCTTGCAAGGCCATACCGGCGTGTTGGTTTTTAAATTCTTCCTGATCCAGGGTACGGATGAAGGCTTGCGTGGTAATTGCCAAATCGCGGTAAGCTTCCATGTCGAGATTGACAAACTTTTTTGTTTTGCTGCCGTTCTGTCGCACGAACTCGTTAGCAGCGGCTGACCGATATAATTCTGAAAGGCGCTTCTGCAAAATGCCGACGGTATGCTCAAATGCCAGGGGTTGAATCTGGGAAAATATCGTCGAAATTTTCACAGAAATGTATTCGATCGCCGGATTTTCGAGGGCCTTGAGATACATACCGAGGCGGGACTGGGCCTCTTGTTCGCCGACCACCTCTTCCCCGATATAATTAATATTGACCCGCAGGCCCTGATTCTTTCTCTTTTGCAAGAAAGCCGTCAACGCATTTGCTTCACCCGGGATGATCATGTGGTTGCTGTCATGCCGAATCTTGCCGATGATACCCGGCACCGTCAGGCCGGGCAAAAAGCGTCCGGCGTAAATGAAGCCAACCATGAGAGCCTTTTCAAACGCTGAAAAAAAAGCGGGAATTCCATACTCGGTCAGTAGATAATGGATTTGATCCGCTGTGCGCCGGTTATCGGCGCATCGAAAGCCCTGGTCGATCAGTTTGGTTAGAATGACCTTATCCCGCGAGCTTTCAAACAGGCGTGCAAACCTGCGTTGGCGGGCTGTTTCCCGGCGGGTTCGTAATTCATTGGCCCTGCTTTGCCATTTTCCTGCCAATTCGATCGCTTCTGCTGCAATTTGGTGGTTATCATTCATGATAACGATGTCGTATGAATTTGAATTTAATGGGAAATGTAGCTAAAACCCAACCCGGACAAGCCGGAATTGAATATTGACGATTGAATATTGAAGATTTGT
>JBAVYC010001605.1:0-3713 GCA_049698595.1 Desulfobacterales bacterium
GAAACCTGGTGCGGTGATGCTTTATTGAGTTTGTGATCCCCGAAATAAATATCCCCCGAGGTCGGATGATAAAATCCGGAAATACAATTCAACAAACTTGTCTTGCCGGCCCCATTGGGACCGATAACGGAGGTGATCAGACCCGGTTCAATATCCAAACTGACATCTGACAATGCCATCAATCCGCCAAATGACAGGGTTACATCTGATATGACCAATTTATCCATGGTTACCGGCAAAACTTGATTTTTTAGTCTAAAATACAAAAAAGGCCTGCATTAGTAGACCTTTTCAATCTACAGTTTCGGCGTCGGTTTCGCTTTGGGCCGCTATCATAATAGGCGTCTGATCGCTTTCCAGATCAGAATTTCCCAGCCCCGAATTCAGCCCCAATTTAAGACGCGATCTCCCGCTCAAAATCAGCAGTAACCAACCAACTTTTCTGAAAACTATAAATTACATTCATTTCGTAAAGCGTTATCTATCGGATATAATCTCTTTAGTCAACTATATAAAAAAAGTCAAGTTGATAAAACAGTGGTTAAATAGTGGGTAATAGCCACTATGAATCATAGGATAAAAGGTGGGATCTCAGGTTTATCTTCTTATTTTTCAACCCGAGCTTTTGGCGGATATTGTATCGATGAAATAATACGGTATTTTTTGATACACAGAGTAACTCCGCGATTTCCTTGTTGGTTTTACCCTCCTTGACCAGATTTGCAACCCGTACTTGCCCGGGTGTCAAATTGAAATATTTTGAAGACAGTTGGCTGATAAAAGGTGATATCATATTGCTTAAATTAGAGTCAAGGATGTTGATCAGCGTTTTCTGGTTGGTATTTAATCGGCTTTTTTTCAATCTTTCCAGATAGGGGGAAATCAATTCCTTGACGTTAGACAAAACATTTTCGCCCAGCTCTTTTTTATCGTCCTCTCTTTGTTTCAGCAGCACTTTCAGCGCGGTATTGACTTCCTCCAGATGGTGCGATTGGGCTTTGAGTTCAATCTCGCGTTTTCGCAACGTTTTTTCAGCTCTTCTGCGCTCGTCAATCTCCAGTTTGAGCTGAGCATTGGTTTTAGCCAGGGCGGCGGTGCGCTCTGCCACTAAATCCTCAAGATGGTCATGATATTTTCTCAGCTCTCTTTCGGTCTTTTTCTGAGCACTGATATCCCGTAGGGTAACGATATTACCGGCCGGCTCGTCGTTTCGGTTATAGTATAGGGTTGAACTCAGCTGAACATCCAGCACCCGGCCATCTTTGGTCATGCGCCGGGTTTCAAACAGCTGAATTTTTTGGCCGCTGAGCATACGCCCGATGGCGGCTTTGGTCTCCGGCCAATTTTCCGGGGGGACGAAATCGATTTGTTTGCCCAGCAAATCCCGGCTCGAAAAGCCGAAGGTTTGCTCAAAAGCGGGGTTAACATAGGTCGCCTTGCCCTGGATGTTATACAGCACGATCGGATCAGGAGAGGATTCCAAAAGCAGACGGTAACGCTGTTCACTTTCCCTCAGGGTCGCCTCCGTCCGTTTTCTTTCCGTCAGCTCGCGCCGCACATCCGCATAAAGTTTGCCCTTGTCCAGGGCAACCAGTGACAGTTCCGCAAAACGACCCAAAACGGCGATATCTTCTTCTGTAAAACATCTGTCGGGTTTAACACTGGCAAGTCCGATGACGCCGTGCACCCGATCGCGGTCTTTCAGCGGAATCCCCACCACCGAATGAAGATCATCCAATGATTTATCGCTGAGGCGCCCATCCCAGGATTGGTAATCCGCCACCAGCAAGGGATGTTCGACTTCCCAAACCTTACCCCCCATGCCCTCGCCCGGTTTCACCCGCAGGCCCAGCTGGCTTTTAAAAAAACCCATACCGACCTGCATTTGCATTTCGTTATCCCCGGGTTCCAACAAATAAATGAAGCCGTGCTCGGTTCCGGTCAGCATGGCGGCGCGCTGCAAGATCGCCTCCAGCAGTTTTTCCTTATCCAAGTGGTCGATCAACCCCAGGGACGTTTCATGCAAGGCAGTCAGATAGTGGTTTTGCCGGTCCAGGGTTTTTTCGGCCTGTTTGATCTCGCAAATTTCTCTTTCAAGCTCCCTGACCCGATGCTGCAACTCCTCATCGGCCGCTTTTCCGGTTTTTAAATCCAACGCGGCGATTCTCCTCCTGATTTGATTAACAAATGACGAATAATCCGCCTTGTGTTCTCAAAACCAAAAGATGGACTGATTCTATTTTACGAATTGACAAGATTTACATGATCATTTGGATATTTTAGATTCCCGACTTTCGGATAAAAACTAGTCGGTCATCTTGAAAATGGTCCGGCCTATATGTTTTCCTTGCAGCATCAATTCAATTTTGTCGTTTAACTCGCCGAAGGACGCTTCGGTAGTCAGGGTTTGCAACCAATCGATTTTCCATTCAGACGCTATTTTTTGCCAGATTTTTTTTCTAAGCGGCATCGGACAATTCTGAGAATCAATTCCAATGAGCTTCACGCCTCGCAGGATGAAGGGATAGACGTTCAATGGCAGGTCCGCTGAGGCCACATTACCGCAGCAGGTTACCGTTGCACCGTAATTGGTTGATTTTATAGTAGTTGCTAAGATATCACCACCGACGGTGTCAATGCCGCCGGCCCATAGGCTTTTCAATAACGGACGTCCGCTCGTATCGCTGGCTTCATCAATACCAATGACCTTTTTTGCACCGATCTCAGTCAAATAGTCAGTTTCATCCACTACTCCATTGACCGCAGTTACTGAATGGCCAAGCTTGGATAAAATTGATACAGCGATGCTCCCAACCCCGCCGGTGGCCCCGGAAACCAAAACATTGCCGTCATCAGGCGCCACGCCGCTTTCAATCATATTCCAAACTGACAGTGCCGCTGTGAAACCGGCTGTGCCATAAACCATGGCCTCCATTGCCGTTAGGCCTTGCGGCTGGGGTACGACCCATCCGGCAGGCACCCGGATATACTGGCCGAAACCTCCAGCTGTGTTCATTCCCAGATCATAAGAAGTGACAATAACTTCGTCACCGGGTTTGAAAGCTTCATTCGCGCTAGCGGCAACTATTCCGGCTGCATCGATTCCGGGGGTGTGGGGAAAATTCCGGGTGACACCCCGATTACCAGTGGCCGACAGAATGTCTTTGTAATTCAGTGAAGAATAAAGGACCTGAACCACCACATCACCTTCGGGCAAATCATCGATCTTTTTTTGCTCAATGGATCGGATGAATTGATTATCCTGGTTTTCTGTAACAACTAATGCCTTGAATGCATCTGGTAGTGTCATCTTCAACCTCCTATGCTATTTCCGAGACTGCGCTCGATGTTAATGGTCTCGCAGGGGCAGTTTACGTGCGAAGACCCAAGCTGCAACACCATAATTTGCTATAAAGCGAGGTGGACAAGCTTGGCTAATATCAAAAAATGCACCTATCAACGGGGTATAATAAACCAGTTATCAGCATCCAATAACCTGTTACCCGGTGACGAGCATACAACAGCCAACGATCAACAGAAAGTCACTGGTATGCGGTAACCAGTGACAAATATCAAGTAACCGGATTCGGCTTACAGCCGGAAAAATCAGATTCCTCAGGTGTCCCCCTCAAAACCGATGGTCACCGTTTCTCCTTCGACAATGATCGGCACTTTACGCGTGCCTTTGGAGTACTTTAGCATGGTTTCAAGAT
>JBAVYC010001606.1:0-5166 GCA_049698595.1 Desulfobacterales bacterium
CCAACCTACATTTTGCCGGTGTTATTACAAAATGCGAAACCACTTAAGGTCAGAGTTCCATCAGCTGCCCCCCCGTAACATTAATGGCCTGCCCTGTCAGATAAGAAGACTGGCCGGAAGCCAGAAAAACAACCAGATTGGCCACTTCTTCCGCAGAACCCAGGCGACCCAGGGGGATTGTTTGGATCATTTCCGCTTGACGATCTGCAACGGTTGAATCTAAGATTTGGGCTTCCAACTCGAATCGCCATTGGGTAAAGTCGGTTGTAATGACACCCGGGCAGACGGCATTGACCCGAATACCACTTCCGGCAAGCTCCCTGGCCATGACTTTGGTCAGCATAACGACCCCCGCTTTGGCGACAGCATAGGCTCCGTTAAACAGCGGAGGAACTTTGGCAGCCCTGGAAGCGATGTTGATGATCGTACCGCCCGTGTCTGTCATCAAGGGAACAACGGCTTTTGAAACCCGAAACACCCCGTGAAGATTGACATCCACGGTTTTCACCCAGGCGTCTTCCTCATAAGTGTGGACGGCATTGGGAACCCCCAGCACAGTACCCGCATTGTTGCAAAGAATATGTATGTGCTCAAATTTTGAACTCACCACATCCACCATCTGACTGACTGACGTACTAGAGGTCACATCCACATCAACAAATAAGGCCTGGATTTCAAATTCTGCGGCCAACGCCTCAACAAGGTTTTGCATTTCATCCCGCAAGCCCGTAGTCAGTGGATTGTTCCCATCCTTTGAATTTACTAAATCTGCAATGACCACGTTCGCCCCGCTTGCGGCCATTTTTCTGGCAGTCGCATAACCGATACCTTTTTTTTTACCGGCACCGGTCACCAGAGCGGTTTTCCCTTTCAGATCTTGATACATCTGGATCACCTCAACCATTTCCGAATTTCTGTCCCGCTAGGACGGGAAGACCAATATAATCCTGATCCGAAGAACCTTATAAACGCCCCAAATGTTTATTTTGGACCGGCGTGCTTGTCAATATTAATTTTGCCCCTTTTCTAACTTGACTGTTGCGTCATATTTCTATAGCTTATATTTACCCCCATTGAGTCATGCTCAATTGAGGCGGTATTTGGTACTAGGTATCAGGTACTGGCATCGGGCAGAGTTTTCCCGATTTATATATTTCACTATACGGAAATATATAAAAAATATGCCCAATTCCGATAAACACAAATACCGAATACCCAGTACCCAATAAAGCCTAATTGAATATCGCTCAATTAGAGTTTAATTTTTCCGGCAGGAATAGGACTGATGGCAGGTCGCAGTCCGCAGCCCAGAATTCTACATTACGCTTGACATTCGGAGATTTGCTATGAAGCTGTCGACAAAGAGCAGGTATGGCACACGCATGATTCTGGATCTGGCCCAGCACTATGGGCAGGGTGCCATTCAACTGGGAGAAATAGCCAAACGCCAGAAAATTTCATTAAAATATCTGGAGCAGATCATCAGGCCGTTGAAACAAGCTGATTATGTGAGAAGCTTTCGGGGCGCAAAAGGCGGACATATGCTCAATAAACCGCCGGATGAGATTACGGTAGGTGAAATCGTAGCGTTGCTTGAAGGCGGCGACACGTTGATTCAATGTGACCAGGATCCCACAACCTGCGAGCGTGAGGATTCATGCTTAACGCGATATTTATGGATGGAAGCCGCCAAGGCCATGTATACAAGGTTGGCCGAAATCACCTTTGCCGATCTTATGTCTCTGCAGGGAGAGGTATGCAAGGAAAAATATTTCGACTATCTAACTCACGAAAAACAATCCAGCCCTGCCGTTTCATAGATAAAATGATCGTCTTTGTGACGAAGGATCAACCAGGTGGGGACTCATGCCGAGCGAAGCAAAGGCTCGGCTATGATTTCATTCCGTTTTCAAAAATATACTTCAATTTTAGCATGTCCTTTTTTACCTGTAATAACCCCTTCTGATTCGATGTGTTGCCCCATAAAGCGATTCACGCAACGATAAGCAGCCCCGAGTCCAAAATGAATTTCGGAGGTCATTTCCAATTCCAGTATATCCGTTTGCCATTTGGCATTATTTCGAGGATCCGTTACAAATTCAGTCAATTTCATGCTGGATTCCATATTTTATCTATTCGAGCTGGAATTTTACCAAAAGTTCTGATAATGTTCCCTGTTAATCCGTGAAAAACTGTCAATACATTGGAGTACAATAATGATTGGGAAACAAACATTTCCTCTTAATATTTTAAATTTAATAATAGTTTGCCTCTTTCTGATCAGTCCGGTGTCAACTGCAATTGCCATCGAATTCCCAAGTCTTAAATCCCTGGGTTTGCCCAGTTTTAAATATGGTAAACTCAAGCGGGACCCGGATATAAACCGCAAATTTAAAACCTATAAAATTCTTCCGGATCATAGATATTACACCAGTGGCCGGGCAAATATTCCATACGCAATCATCGGAATCCAAAAAATTTATAAACTGCGCCCGGGATTGTGGCAGGAAATCAATCTCACCACGCCTCTGCTGAGAAGCTGGGTCTCCCAGATGGATAATATATATGGCTATCCCCCCTATGGTTCCGCCATTCTGGATAATAACGGCAAACAGATTGGCATCTGGTATTCGAGCAAACAATGGACGACTGTCATAATTGAAGAAAAAAATGAAATCGCTGTCCTGGCACCTGAGATACCGGGTTTTCGAGGAGGCCAATGAAGCCAAGGCCATCGTCTATCTTAACGTTGCAAAAATCGACCCCCATCCTTTGAATTCACCAGCAGCGATATCCGGTAACTGTTGCTTTCACTATGATATCGACTATAAAGACATAGTATAAAGCACCAAAGGCACATCTTTCGATTGCATGATTAAGAGCCGATCCGATATCGAGGCACGATACCGCTCACTGCTGCAAAAGGCGGTACGACGCGGCCATGCCGATCTGGTCTTAACCACCAGCGCCCTACTTGAAGGTTTAAGCGCCAGGGAAAAAAATTGGTACAGAACACGAACAGCTATCATTACCTTTGAAGAATGCTGGCCGCTGGGCAGCGAACTCATTTTTAACAGGAAATTTCACAGCAAAGTCGCTGCTTTAATCAAAGTCACCCGATCTACGAAATCCCGCGATGCCGCCGGTCTTGGTTATCTGGCAAGTTCCCTGAATGAGGGGGATACGGAAGTTCTCGACGGCACATCCGACGACAAGCATATTAAGATTATCGCCGACGCCATTAAACGCCCGGACGACTTCTGGCAATGGATTGCCGATCGGGAAAAGTCGGATGAACAAGCAGCCCTGGTGGAAAATGCGATGCATTTTAGGAATGAAGGCTTGCCGCGGGACAAAGCCGTTATCCAAGCGGCCGCCTATCTTGCAACAATCGAAAAAACGCCGCCCCTGCATCAACAGACGCCACCGGATCAGGCTTTCCCATACTGGGTCGCATTTGACAACCACACCCCGGAAGGAAAGCTTGTTCTACGGGATGTGGCCAGAGATCTGCACATTCCTCCGCCTCAATTGGAATGGACCTGCTTTTATTTTGAAGGGGCTAAAACAAGCGGTGAAATTCCCTCCAAATGGTGGGATCGTAACTGTCGGCGTCATTTTAAAAAGGTGGGACTTCCTATCGAAGAGGCCCATCTTCTCTGGGAACCTGCAAAACCACAGATGATTGAGGCCTTGGCGGGCTACAGTCGCAGTCTTCACAAAGAATTGTATCGCTGGAAACTTTCCAATCTCAAACAGGTTGAAGCCCTCAAACGCCAGGTAGAACTGTTTATTGATCATTTTGAGGAGGTTCATCGGGATCAAATGGAATTATTCGACAAGGATCACCTTGACAATTCCTGATCAGAATGTAAGATTTGATCTATGAACGACCCTGGAATTCATATCAAGGAATTGCCGCAGCTAAACAATCCTTTGCTCATCGCCGGTTTTGATGGATGGGGAAATGCCCTTAACATCTCAAACGGGATGGCCGGCTATCTCATCCGCCGAATGAAAGCAAAGCAATTTGCAGATCTCGACTCCGACACCTTTTATCGCTATGATGACCAGCGTCCGCGGGTCAGTATCGTGGACGGCATTCTAAAAAACTTTAAGCCGCCGGGCGGCTCTTTCTACGCGGCCGAAACCGACAACGGTCAAAGCGATCTTGTTATCTTGAAAGCCGACGAACCGAATCTGCGTTGGTATCAGTTGGCGGATCAATTGTTTTCGATTTGCCGAAAGTTGGGTATCAGTACCATTATTACGCTGGGAAGCATGTATGACAATGTGCTGCACACCGATAGAATTGTCTCGGGGGTCGCTTCGACCGAAGATATGGTCGCCCGGTTAATGACGTCCGACATCAATCCAATTGCCTATCAGGGTCCCAGTGCCATCCATACCATCATCCACTCAGAAGGTTCCAAGAGGGGATTTGAATGTATCAGTTTGTGGGCCCATTGTCCCTACTATTTGCAGGGAACAACCCATTTCGGCCTTCTATCCCATTTAGGGCAGTTGGTTGCCGAGTTGGGTAATTTTCAGCTGGATACCCCGGATCTGGAAGCTAACTGGAAAAAACTCAAAGAACAAATCAACCAGCTTATTGACGGCAACAGTGAGCTTCAGTCTTTGATCAGCAGTTTGCGAAAAGAAAAAGCAAAAGGTTCAACCACAAGCCTCAAAGGAACCCTTAAAAGCGACGAAAAAATCATCAACCTGCAGGACTTTTTAGACCCAAAATAATCTGCCAACAGTCGGATGCTTATTATTGTGCGTTCCTATCAACTGGGTGTCACTCAAGACTGTTGGTTAACACAATAAAATTCCAATGTTATGTAGAAATTCCGATATAGCTAATTATGCCGTGCCCGAGAAGTGGAGCGGATTCTGCCGGAATGGTTCCGACCGATAGGGCTGCTGCGGTGAGGTCGGCTGGAAAGCTGGCCGCGCTGATGCCCGTTCTGTGAACGAAGGCCGTTGTCTCTAGTATGGGCCTGTCTGTAAGGGCGCTTCTGGTCACCGTGTCTGCTGCGGTGATAGGTATGGCCATAGCCATATTGGTGTTTTTTGGAGCGGTAGCGCTTGAAATGGTCTATCCGGGGACGTTTGGTAAAGAAAATGCTGGCAGTTTCATTGCGGTAGTACCGGTTATTGTAG
>JBAVYC010001607.1:0-3745 GCA_049698595.1 Desulfobacterales bacterium
TCTGGAAATAGTCCAATCCAGATTTTACCGCAAAATGCTCAAAAATGACCTAAGGTACTATAAGGGAGAGTGTGATGGAGTTTAATGAGAGAACGATCAAGGTCATCATCGATGACGAAAAATGTGAAGGCTGTAAAACCCATGCCTGTGTGGAGGCTTGTAAGACATACAGCCGTGGAATCCTGGTCCTGAAAGATGGTAAGCCCGCGGTTGAGGGAAGCTCCGAAGAACTGGCACGCAAAGGCACCGAATGTCTTGCCTGTGAGTACGAATGCTGGTTCAGGGGGAATTCGGCCATCACGATTGAGGTTCCCGTTGAGGGGTTGGCGGCCTACAGGAAAAAGCACGGAACAGAATAGCAGGGGGATAATATGTCAATACTGTTAGATGAAAATACGAGAGTCATTGTACAAGGAATGACAGGCAGGGAAGGCTCTCTGCGAACTGCATTCATGAAGGATTATGGAACCAAGGTGGTCGCCGGCGTGACCCCCGGAAGAAGCGGCCAGGAGGTCCATGGTCTGCCGGTCTATGATACGGTTTTAGAAGCCATTAAAAACGAGGGTATGGTGGATGCGACGGTGACATTCATCCCCGGTCCGGGATTAAAAAATGCGGTCTATGAAGCCATCGATGCCGGCATAAAATTTGTGGTCTCACCGGTGGAGCGTATCCCGGTGCACGATGTCATCGCGATGGTCAACTATGCCATGAAAAATGACGCCAAAATACTGGGCCCCGGCAGCCTCGGAATTATAAGCCCCGGCAAAGCCGCCATGGGGTGGCTGGGTGGCAGTGTTGATTGGGCTAAAATGCTTTTCGAGCCGGGGCCGGTCGGAGTCATATCCCGCAGCGGCGGCCAATCCGGTACGGTGCCCTGGGCCCTGAAGGTGGCCGGCCTGGGTATCAGCACCGCCTTGCACATCGGGACAGAGCCTGTACTGGGCCTTACCATGGCCGATGTCCTCAAGATGTTCGAGAAAGATGAACAAACCAAAGCGGTGGCCATTTTCGGGGAAATCGGCGGAACCCTGGAAGAGGAAGCCGCTGAAACCGTTGCCAGGGGTGAATTCACCAAGCCGTTGGTTGTCTTTATTGCGGGTGCCTGGGCACCGGAAGGCATGCGATTTTCCCATGCCAGCAGCATTGTTGAACGCGGCCGAGGGACCGCCCAGGGTAAGATCAAAGCCTTAACCGAGGCTAAAGCCCATGTGGTTGACAGCCCTGAGGAAATTGCACCTAAAATAAAAGAGCTCATCGGCCTGTAGTTCTAAGAATCAAGCGCCATATGAATAATCCAAGATACTGTCGAGTTTAGCGTATTTTATTGGAATATTGGAATGATGGAATGATGGAATATTGATTAATCTGCAAGGATTCAATCGATTTGCTATTGCTACAGCCAAAATGAATTTTGCCAATAAACCATTCGCCCATTATCCTCTCCGAACCGTAAGCTCAACCGTCCGGCCTGCTACCTTTCAAGGCTGGAAACGGTGGCGGAGGCCAAAACCCATTTTTCCATTATTCCAACATTCCAACATTCCATACTTAAAATGAGGAGGATAGAATCATGCCTGTTATGAGATCGGTGTTTTATGTACCCAGCAATAATGAAAAGATGGTCGGCAAGGCGCCAACCATCGCCTGCGATGTTCTGACCCTGGATCTGGAGGACTCAGTACCCCCGGCGGAAAAACCGAAGGGCCGGGAAATGATTCAGCAGTATCTGAAGACCGGCCGTGAAAAACAAACCGCTCCCAGCCTATACGTGCGCGTCAACAACTGGGAAACCCAGATGACCAACGATGACCTGGAGGCCATTGTCCATCCGGGTCTTAATGGCGTTTGCCTGGCAAAATGCGGGGATGCCGAAAATGTAAAACGTCTTGACTGGAAACTGGAAGAGCTGGAGCAGAGAAGAGGAATGGAAGTCGGCAGCGTGGCCATTCAACTTCTGATCGAAACGGCCAAAGGGGTGATGAACGCCTACCCGGCTGCCAGCGCCAGCCCGCGGGTCAATTCACTTATTTTCGGAGCAGTAGACTACACCAAAGATATGCGGGTGACTCTGACCTCTGAAGGTCAGGAGCAGCTTTACGCCCGCTTTCATACCGCTGTCGCCGCCAGGGCTGCGGGCTGTGTGGCGATTGACTGTCCTTATGTTGCTTTTCAGGATATGGAAGGCTATGGGAAAAGCACCCGCGAAGGCCGGCAGATGGGCTATGAGGGCAGAATGCTCATTCATCCCAGTCAGATCGAACCTTCCCACGAGATCTATACACCGTCGGCCGAAGACGTTGAGTGGGCCGAGGGCGTCAAGAAGGTTTTTGAGGAAGAAGGAATCGCCAAAGGCACCGCCGCTGTTACTTACAAAGGTAAAATGGTGGACACGCCGGTGTATGAAAACGCCATGCAGATTTTGCGGACCATGGCAGAGATTCGTGCCGTTGAATCCAAGGCCTAACAGATATGTTTCTATAAGGGGGCATCCGGATGGGATATATTCGATGCCCCCTGTTGGCTTTTTGAACTTCACCACGGAGACACTGAGAACACAGAGTTGTTTTTATTTTTTATCCAATCGGGAGACGACGATTGGATAAACGCAACGCTTCCCATGAACGGTTCTTTTTTCTTTGCCGTCGTCTTCCCCGGCAAGTCGGGATGACCGATCTGATTTTATAAATTAATGCTCGGGCCTCTGGCAAAGAAAAATATTTATCCCTCTGTGTCCTCCGTGCCTCTGTGGTGAGACTTATGGTTCCGGCACGTCCGGGTTGGGTTGTTATGATGAGAATTCTATTGGTCGGTCAGGGTCCTTTTGGAGAAAAGGTATTGGATACCCTCATCACGAGGGCTGAAGATGTTGTCGGTGTCTTTTGCCCGCAGGATAAAAGGGGCGAGGCTATGGCGGCGCGAGCCGCGGATGCGGGTGTGGCTCTTTTTCGTCCCGTCAAAATGAAAGATGCCGAGGTCCAAGAGGCCTACCGTGAGTTACGCCCCGATCTGGTTATCCTTGCATTCGTTACCGATATCATGCCCGAGGCCCTTTTGGATATCCCCCCGCTTGGAACCATATGCTATCATCCTTCCCTGCTGCCCAGACACCGCGGTGCCAGCGGCATCAACTGGGCCGTCATCCAGGGGGATCGCCGCACCGGCTTGACTATCCTTTGGGTGGATAAGGGAATTGATACCGGCCCCATCCTGTTACAGAAAGAAATAGACATTACTCCTGAAGATACCACCGGCTCCCTATACTTTAACAGCCTCTTCCCATTAGGGATCGAGGCCATTGTGGAAGCGGTGGACCTCATTAAGAGCGGTAAGGCGCCTAAAATTGATCAGGATGACGCCCTGGCGACCTATGAGCCACCCTGTGACGATACGGTCGCAGTTGTCGATTGGTCCAAACCCGCATCCGACGTTTACAATCTGGTGCGGGGGTGCGACCCGCAACCGGGCGCTTACTCGACCCTCGGGGGCGAGAAGGTCAGGTTTTATAAAGCGTCGTTGATTGAGGCTACCGCGGAGACGTCACCCGGTCAGGTCATCAGCATTGGCTCGGGAGAAGTGGTTGTTGCGCTCAACGGCGGGAGGCTTAAGATTGGGAAGATGAAAGGCGAAATGGGGGCTAAATTAGCCGCCGATGAGTTCGCAAAAAAAATGGATTTGAAAGTGGGGATGCGGTTTGGATTTTGAATAGGAATGTCCAACCATCAAAACCCGATAAGGGATTAGT
>JBAVYC010001608.1:0-3002 GCA_049698595.1 Desulfobacterales bacterium
CGACCATCGGGCCGCAGATGCTGCCGATATGCGTTTATCCCACCGTAGGCCAGGATAAGCGCATCCAGAGCGTTGATACCCTTGTCGGGCGAACCGGAAGCGTGGGCGGTACGCCCAAAAAATTCGATTTTGAATTTAATACGGCCCAGCATGCCTTTTCCCGGGATGTTTATAGAGCCGGGATGAAACATCATCGCCGCATCCATCTCTTTGAAAACACCGGCCTCAGCCAGCCGAACTTTACCGCCGCCGCCTTCCTCAGCCGGCGTTCCGACAAGGACCAGGGCACCTGCCGCATCTCCCATTACGCGGCGCAAGGCCATTACCGCCCCCAGGCTGGCGGCGGCAATCAGGTTGTGGCCGCAGCCGTGGCCGATTTTGGGCAAGGCATCATATTCAGCCAGCAGCGCCACCGTGGGCCGGGACGGGGGGCAATCGGCCGGCCGTGCCAAAAATGACGTCTCAACATTGCCGACCCCTTTTTCCACCTGAAATCCGTTTCGTTCCAGAACATGGCTTAAATGATCACAGGCTTTGAATTCCTCATAGGCTATTTCCGGGTTTTCCAATAAAAAATCGCTGACAGCGAATAATTCATCTGCCAGGGATTCGACTTCAAGGCCAATTCGTTCTTTAGGTTTATCCATTTGTTTTTCCTTTTTCCAAATATAAGAAAAATAATGTAAGAAAAACCCCCTGTCAAGCCTATACAAAACTATACAAAACGCCGAAGAATTGCTGACCCAAGTGGTCAAAGCCCATTATACCGCCAGTCCCATAAACTTCACACACAGCGCTTTTGCGCTCGCCTTCACGTATCAAGCTCAGAGAAAACCCGACAAGGCCAGAGAGATCAGCAGGTCCAAGAAGGTGTAAATAGAATATCCCCTATCTTTAACCCGATTTGGGGGTTTCCACTCTCTCTGGGAAATGATAAAGATGAGGAACCACTAAAAATCCAAAATGGCCAAAGGCCGGGATAAGCGCGCCATCAACTGTGCCGGACGGGTTCATTAAGCATACAACGTCTGATGAAGGGCAAAAAACAACCCGGATAGTGCTCAGCCCCAAAGAACGGGACTGGCTGGAAGCGCATCCGGACATCACGTTTGGCTACACCGATACATTTGAGCCTGCGGTAATTGTAAATAAAGATGGAAGTTATCGCGGTTCCCTGGTTGATTTCCTCGAGCTTCTGAATCAACGCCTTGGAACAGATTTTAAACTCACCGTCGGACCTATTCCGGATATCCTCAACCAGGCAAGCCGGAAAGAACTTACCGGTATTCTGTCAGTAGCAGGGCCAGGGTCCCGACATGGCAGCACTCATCATTCAAACCCCTGAGCGCGAGCAGTATCTTTCCTTCACAGCCCCCTATATCTCTTCGCCCTATGTCATTTTCGCCCGCGAACAGGATGACCTGATCCTCGATATCCGCGACCTGGCTGGAAAGACGCTCGCGGTCACGCGAGGCTTCGTCATTCAGGCGCAACTGACCAGGGATTATCCCGCAATCAGGCAGGCGCTGTTCGATTCGGATGAGCAGGCCTTGCAAGCGGTGGCGACCGGTCAGGTCGATGCCTATATCGGCGGCTTGACCGTGGCCAGTCATATTATCCACAAACGTGGATTTTCCAATCTTCGGGTTATCGCTCCCGGTCCTTTTGGTGAGCAGTCTATGTCCGTGGGCAATCGCAAGGATTGGCCGGAACTGACCGCCATTATCAGCAAGGCCCTGGCGAGCATCACCGAAGCGGAGAAAACAGCCATCCGCAATAAATATGTCGCGCTACGATACGAACAGGGGGTTGATAAAACAGCGGTGTTGAAATGGAGTCTGGTTCTTTTCGGAACGGCATTCGGTATTATCGCCCTCTTTACCTGGTCATCATTGGCCGGCGGGACCCATCTTTACCAATTGCCGGCTTGCGTGCAAAGCGCGGTGTGACAGAGATCCGAACCCAGGATTTGCGCTTTACGGTGGCGGAAACAAAGACACTCCTCAAAAAGGCTCTGGGCGTTCAGATCGATCCGGCGACCGCCTTCGCTCTGGAACAAAAATCCGAAGGCTGGGTGACCGGTATCCATCTGGCAGCCCTTTCCATGCGCCACCAGGGCGATATCGGTCCCACGCTGATCGAGGCGCATGCGGACGGTCGATATGTGATGGAATATCTTTTCAATGAGGTCCTCGCCGACCAGCCACCGGAAGTCCGTCAATATCTTCTGGGTACCGCCATTTTAGATCGATTCTGCGGCCCCTTGTGCGAGGCAGCCTGCGTGCCGGGTGCAGCACCGTTTACGTGCGAAATCAGTGGATGGGAATTTATCGCCCGGCTGACAAAGCAAGATTTATTTTTGATCCCCCTGGCGATGCGGATGGTCGCACAACACGGCCACACGTTAATGAACGACCAGCAGTGGCCACGCCTGGCAAGTTGGCTTGGTATGTTCCCCCGGGACCAGCTCGAACAGGACCTGGAGCTGCTCATATTGGAAGCCTGGCTTAAGCATGTGCCGGCCGGTGGATCAGACCTGTCGACCTTGGAGACTTACACTCAAACAATTAAGATCCTGTGCGACCCATTGCCGGCAGCGGCCGCGACACGCGTCACGCAAATAAAGGGACATTTAAGCGCCCTGCGTGCGATACAATGCTATTTGCAGGCGGACGGTGAGAACGCCCGCAAGCACGCCCGCGCGGCGTGCGAAAATATCCCCCTGCAGCATAAAAGGGCGAGGGTCTCTGTGCATATTTATCAGGCCGGGGCATACCAAATGGTCGGTGATTTGGAGACCGGTCTGCCCATTTATCTTGATGAGATCAAAAAAAGCGCCCGTCATGATAATCCCTATCTGAGCCTATATCAGGCTTACCTCTGTTTTATTTATTGGATGGATGCCGATTTGAATGCGTTGCTGCTGAACTTCGAATCTCCACTGAAGCGCCGGGACGATGGCGGATTGCCTGGGACAGCAGACATTAGCCGCTATTTCCAGG
>JBAVYC010001609.1:0-4954 GCA_049698595.1 Desulfobacterales bacterium
GTGCATTGAATATCGGATACCTAATAGTGTATTGGGATATTCATTCAGAAAAAGCCGCATGCTTTTCAATGAACCTCTTGCACCGGCCTTCACCTCTACCGGTATTGGCATGCCTCCGATTTCGATCAGAAAATCAACTTCAGCATTGCTCCCTCGGGCTTCCCTGGCCCAGAAATGTAATTTTTTGTCAGCGTATGGGTCCGCACATGCAAGCAACTCTTGAGCGACAAACTGTTCTGCAATGCTGCCGGCATTGATTTGCATGACGGAGTCGATAAGGATAATCGAGTCCTGCACACCCAGTGCATTTTGCATAAGACCGACATCAAGAAATGTTATTTTGAATTTACGTTCATTTGCAGTTGCTAAAAGAGGGACTCCCGCACCGGATGCATGACATATTTTAGATAGGCAGCGCGCATCGCATAACAACCCGAGGGCCTCTTTTAAGAATTTAGCTTCGATGCCTGGATTTACATGTGAATACTTGTAACGCTGACCGGCCATCTGTGGGGCCCTGGAATACACTTCTTTCAAATATTTATGTTTGGCGGTTGACGCATACTTGGCAAAATCATCTATATAAGTCCGAATGAGCCCGGATTGCAGTCTCTGTAATTCTTCCATCAATACCTTATCTTCAAAGGCCTTGACAACTCTGGGCATTCCGCCAATCAGCAGGTATTGTCGAAATAGATTTTCCAGTCTGATCGAAAAAACCTGCTCCATTCCTGTCTGCAAATCAACCGTATGAATATGGTTTAGTAATCTATCTTCACCGACGGCTGTCAGAAATTCTGCAAATGACATGGGATACATATACACACTTTGCACGCGTCCGACAGGCATGCGAAATTCCTCAACGTGTAATGCAAACTCAATCAACGATCCGGCGCCGATAACATGAAGCTCCGGCATTTTTTCAAGGAAATATCGCAAAGACGTAATCGCCTGCGGGCATTCCTGGATTTCATCCAGAAATAATAACGTACGTCCGGGGCTGATTGTCATTCGCTTTAAAATAGACAACCGGTCAATGATATTTTTAGGATTCAAGTCTGAAAAACAGCGGCTCATTTCCGGCTGTTCTTCAAAATTCACAGAAACAATGTTTTCAAATGCTCTTTTGCCAAAGTCAGTTACTGAGTAAGTTTTCCCAACTTGCCGCGCACCTCTAATTAGAAGGGGCTGCCTCACGCGACTGTGCTTCCATTGGTCTAGAATCTGATCTATATTTCGTTTCATAACTTTCAAAATATACCGTATGTCAAAAAAGTCAAGTATATTTATAGAAAATTAATCATAAAACATTAGGGTTTTATATGATAATATATCATAAAATTAGAAGTTAGAAGGGCATCGGAAGATTGGGGGAAAAAGGGCAGAAAGCTGAAAGAAGGGGACAGAGGATTGAATGCAGAAGACAGAACTTTAAATGCGGCCTCCGGCCTCTCCAAGCTGTAGGCACTATCTACGAGCCGGAAGCCGTAGGGGCAATAGGAGCCTACACGCCCCGGAGGGAATGGGGAATATCGGAAGGTGGAATTGGGAATGCGGCATTCGGAAAGAAAAGATGAAGAGTGCCTGAGAGGAGGAGAATCGGAAGGGGTAATTGGGAAAAAGGGCTGAAAGCTCAAAGCTGAAAGTAAGGGACAAAGATAGGGCTATGGAGAAGCTTGAAGTGGGAATACGAAATGGGGAAAAAAGATAGGCTGTGGAGAAGGTGGAGTCTTTCGATTTGGGATTTCGGATTGTGGATTGCGGAAGGTGGGAAAAAAAGATGGGGAGATTGGGAGGTTTGCTGAAAAAAATAAACATCGAACATCGAACGTCCAATCCTCAAGGCGGACTATACCCATCGAACGTAGAATGGCAGAAAATAGTATGGCCGCAAAGCGTTTCCGACCAGCTGAAGATGTACTGTGTGATCCTGATTTTGGAAAATTGATAACGAACGGTTCAGCGGCAGATTTCACTAAACTGTATGGTTGGATTAGCGTACGCGGACCCGCAGACAAAGACAGCCAACAGACAAACTGACGCGGCAATTACAAGCAGTTTCTGAGTTTTCATTTTTTGTTCTCCATTGCTTTTTAAGGATAATGGTCTGGTTTAGCAGTTTGACCCACAACAGTAAGTGGTTCAGACTGGGATTAATTCAGCACCTTTGCCCGAGGGGAAGGCTGCAGGTTAATCGTCTTTTGTCGTTTGGTAGTGCCCACCTTTAGTTTCGATGCACATTGTTTTCTGCGCTTTATCCGACTAGTCGAAATTCACGATGGGCGAGTAGCTGCCTGTAAGTTGAACATATATTTTCACGTGAAAATTCTCGCAAAGGGCAGTAAAAGTTGCAGTTAAATATAAAAATTGGTATTTATAATCAATCCTTAAGAATTTGAGGCTTAATAAGCTAAATTTTAGTGAAAAGGACAGGTTGAAACTTTTACCAGAGAAAACAAATATCGATCCAAGAAAATTACGCGACTATCTCTTGAATCCGGCTCATACCGAAGGTGCAACAAAGGCTCAATACCTGAGCGAGATGGGCTATAATCAAGAAAATTATCACATCTTAGAAGTTGATCTACGGAATCAGCATCTGATTTGTGACGCACAACCTGGTAAGGTGTCAATTTATGGAATAAAATACGAAATTGTCGCACCCCTTGTTGGGCCAAATGGCAAAAAACGGGTTATTCGATCCGTTTGGATGATACGAAAGGGTGATACTTTTGCCAGATTAATTACTCTCATTCCGGAGAAAAAATTATGACCTTCCCATCATTTTCGAGAGTCATTTTATTACAGGACATTGCCGAAGAAAACCTGATTGCCGGTGATATGGGCACGGTTGTTGAATTTCATCCCGCAACTGAAGATTATCATGATGGCTACGAAGTGGAGTTCTTTGCTGGCAACGGAGAGACGATTGCAGTTGTATCGGTTCCAGCCAATGCCCTACGTGCGGCCACGCGGCGAGATGTTCTCCATGTTCGCCAATTGAACGCAGCCTGATTTGTTTTCAATTGCCTTTGTATGAAGTCTCCCCATCTCCCCTTCTCGCCTATTTTTCGGTGTCTATCGCCGCTTGAGGATATCCAAAGTGTGGGCTTTTTCAACCGCCTCACGGCGCTTTCTGACCTTGAGCTTCCCGTAGATGTTCTGCAGATGCCCCTTGACGGTGACGGTTGAAATAAATAATTTTTCGGCGATTTCCTTGTTGCTCCACCGTTGCGCGAGAAGATCCAGAACATCGAGTTCGCGATTGGTCAGCGGTTCGACCAGAGGCTGGGAGATTCTAGAAGGTGGAAGTGGGAATGCGGAAGGCGGAATTAGGGAGGGAGTTGGGGACGGGGCATTTGAGACGGACGCATCCGGCAATGCACTATGAGCATCCTCGCTGAAAGCGGCCAGGAGTTTCTCGATATAATCAACCGCGATTCCTTGCCTGTGCAGCCGTTTCAGTAAATCAGCCATCGGCGGCCCCATATCCACAAACAGGCGGATGAAAACACCTGGCTCCGCAAGAGTCAGGGACTCGGTCAACGCTTTAAGCGCAGCAGACTCGTCTTTCTGGGAATCGCAGAGCAGCGCTTTGAGTGCCAGCACGTCGATCTGAAAACGGGTGTTGTGGGTGGAAACGACAAAGTCGTAAAGCTGCTTGAGGAGGTCGGCGGCTTGCTCACGGCTGCCCGCGGTGTCCTGAGCCAGCAGCACCTTGACCAGGGTCAACTGCGGTATATAGAAGCGATACATCGGTCCGAGCGGTCGGGCAACAAATTGCTCCGCCCAGCGGGATGCCTCGGCGAGACGCCCCTGCCGGAGCGCCAGTTCTGCCTGGAACACCCGGGCGATTTGAAGCACAGTTGTATTGTCGGTATCAAGGGCATAGGAAACCACAGACTCGGCAAGCTCATTGGCCTTATTCGTCCGACCCCGGGCCTGATAGACGAGGGCAAGGGCAAACGTGCTGTGGGCAAAGTTCAACGCGTGGTGGAGATAGGGGGACTTGACCACCGGGAGCAGCATTTCTTCGGCGTTATGAAATTCATTGCGATGGTAGTAGGCAATACCCGAAAATTGGAGACCGTGGCCAAAAGCAAAGGTACCTTCGAGATGCGCATCGATCTTCTGCGCATGAGCGGCAGTTTGGAGCATGGCGGTCAAATCGCCCGCCATCCAATAGAAAAAACAGGGACTTGCCAGAAGGAATCCCTCGGAGGTTCCCCGCAAGGTTTTGTCCCTCATAATTTCTTCAATTGCAGATTGTGCCTTTTCAGAATCACCGAGCATCTGGTACGCCAAGAACCGAAGAATCGATACAAAAATCCGCGGCCACCGATGCTTTCGCGGAATATTCTTATACGCACGCTGCACACAGGTTAGGGCACGCTCACCGTCGGCGGCCACATAGTGCTGGTAGCCGCGTAAGGCATCTATGTGACCTTGTCAGATGCTCCGCGGTGGTCCGGGCCGAGAGCAGAGCCTCAGTCTTGTTCAGGCAAGAGATCATCTCCGCAATGCGGAAGAAAGGCACATGCGTCCAGGCCAAGAGGATAACCAGTTCGAGATCTTGATAGGTAACGTCGTCCTCAAGCAGGTTCAGCCAGCGTTTCAGCGTCGGCCACTGTTCGCTGGACACCAGTTCGAAGCTGTGCTGTGCGATTAGCCTCGCTGCCGCTGCGGAGTTTCCGCCGGCCAGAGCGTGTCTAATTGCCTCTTCGATCAGGCCCTTTTCGGCAAGCCAGGCACTGGCCTGGGCGTGGAGGGCGTTGATGTCCTCCTGGCTAAGGCGATGATTCAACTGGTTGCGCAGGAGTTTCTGAAACAAATGATGGAAACGAAACCACTGGTTTTCATCATCCAGGGGTATCAAAAACAGGTTTTCCTTTTTTAACCAGGCGATAAAATCTAAACCACTGATTTCACAAGTAAGCTGTTCAGTACCCTGTAC
>JBAVYC010001610.1:0-3586 GCA_049698595.1 Desulfobacterales bacterium
TTATACGACTTTTGCCAGACTTTCAGCTCTCTGTAATTCTTAAGCATTTCACTCGAATCCTTGGACCCTTGACCCCTTGAATCCTTTAAATAAAATCAACTCTTTTGGAGGTGATTTTAATTTTCTAATTGCCCTGTAAATACTTCTTAAACCACCTAGCCGTGTGGGATTTTTTGACTGCTTTTAGAAGCTCTTTAGGAGATCCGCAGGCCACCACCCGGCCACCTTGGTCACCGCCTTCGGGTCCCAGGTCGATGATATAGTCGGCTTCGCGGATGATCTCCATGTTGTGCTCGATGACGGCCACCGTGTTGCCTTCATCCACCAGTTTTTGGAAGACGTCGATCAAGCGCTGAACATCGGCCATGTGCAGTCCCGTGGTGGGTTCGTCCAAAACATACAAGGTTTGGCCGCTGGATCGTTTAACCAGTTGCTGGGCCAACTTAATGCGCTGGGCCTCACCACCGGAAAGGGTCGGACTGGGTTGCCCCAGACATAGATATCCCAAACCGACGTCGCAGACAAACTGCACGGCGCGCCGAATGGTGGGGATGGCCGAAAAAAATCGGGCCGCTTCGGCAAATGTCATCTCCAGGATTTCCGAGATATTCCGGCCTCGATACTGAACAGCCTGAGTTTCATTGTTGAAACGTTTTCCCCGACAGACCTCACAGAGGACATACACATCGGGTAAAAAACTCATTTCAACTTTGGGCCGGCCCTGCCCCTTGCAGGTTTGGCAGCGGCCCTCGGCGACATTAAAGGAAAAGCGACCGGCTGAATATCCTCTGGCACGGGCCGTGGGGGTCAGGGAGAAAAGTTTACGGATTTCCGATAAAAATCCAACGTAGGATGCCGGCACGGAGCGTGGTGTGCGGCCGATGGGACTGTGGCCCACTTCCAGCACGCGGGTGAGGGTTTGCCAGCCTGCGATATCCCGACATTTACCGGCCGGCCGCTGCTGCTGCAACAGCCGGTTGCGCAAACCTCGATAGATGCTTTCCTTGAGCAGGCTGGATTTCCCGGAACCCGACACACCAGTGACGCAAATCAAGCAGCCCAGGGGAAGATCGACGTTAAGTTGTTTCAGGTTGTTCACGGTGGCCCCCCGAATTGAGATGGCGGGTTTTTTTTTATAGGGCCTCATGCGCGAGGTTATTTTTTTGCGGTGGCCGTCAATCAAGGCTCCGGTCACCGACAGGGGGACTTTTTTCAAATCGGAAAGGCTGCCGCAGGCCGTCACGCGGCCGCCGTCCTGTCCGGCCCCGGGACCCAGATCGACAATGGTGTCGGCGGCCCGGATGGTTTCTTCATCATGTTCAACGACCAGAATGGTATTGCCCCGGTCCCGCAGCGTCTTGAGGGCATCGATCAGGATCCGGTTGTCCCTGGCATGCAGGCCGATGGTGGGTTCATCCAGAATATAGCAGACCCCGGTCAGGTTCGATCCGAGCTGGGCGGCCAGACGGATGCGCTGGGCTTCGCCACCGGAAAGCGTATCTCCGCTGCGGGCCAGGGAAAGATAGGACAACCCCAGTTGATTCAGCAGTGAAAGCCGGGTCAGCAGTTCGGCCACAATGGGTTCGGCCACCGGTTTGTCATGGGCGTTGAAGGTCATTTTTTTGATGATCGCATATACTTGGAGAGACGGTTTTTGCACCAGATCCCAGAGGGTATACTGGTTAACCTTGACTGCCAGGGCCTGGGGCTTCAACCGGCTGCCGCCGCATTGCGGGCAGACCTTCACCCCGGCGTTATCTTCATCCTGCGGTTCCCCGATGGTTCCCAGACCGCTGCAATGTGTGCAGGCCCCCTGCTTGCTGTTAAAGGAAAATAGTCTGGGATCGAGGCTGTCCAGGCCGATACCACAGGTGGCACAAACTCCGTGCAAACTGAACACGTCCTCGTTGCCGCGACGGTCTAAAATCACCAGACTGCCGTCCCCCTCTTTCAGAGCCCGGTCTACCAGCGGTTCCGGATCCCCGTCCGAAAGACGTCCGATAACCAAATCGATGCTGTGCTCGTGATAGCGGCTCAGGGCCATGTCTTCCTTCAATGGCGTTATTTTGCCGTCGATGCGGGCCTTTTTAAATCCTTTTTTCAGGGCCCGGGCAAACACATCCTTGTGAAAGCCTTTGCGGCCGAATATCTTGGGCGACAGCACCGTGGCGGCCTTATCAGGGTAACGGCGGCGGATCTGATCGACAATGGCGGCCTGGGTCTGGGCGGTCAATCGGCGGCCGCAACCCGGACAGTGTTGGACTCCCAGTTTACTGTAAAGCAGTCTCAGGTAATGGTAGATTTCAGTGAGGGTGGCCACGGTGGACCGGCGGCTGGCATAACTGGTTCGCTGTTCGATGGCCACCGTCGGGGCCAGGCCGGTTACCAGATCGACATCCGGCCGTTCCAGGATTTTCATGTACTGACGGACATAGGGAGCCAGGCTTTCCAGATAGCGGCGCTGGCCTTCGGCAAAAAGGATGTCAAAGGCCAGGGTAGATTTGCCCGAACCGGATACACCGGTCAGCACCACCAATTCATTGTGGGGCAAGGTCAGATCGATGTCTTTCAAATTGTGCTCGCGGGCACCTTTTAAGGTGATCGCCTCGGAGATCGCCGATTTTGAAAATGATGCCACCGATTCGGCCACACCGGCGGGAGCTGAGGTTTGACGTTTCAACCGCCCCGTTCCCTTTAGATAAGCTTTTAAGAACCGGCCGGTGTGAGATTTTCTGATTTTGGCTACCTCGCCTGGTGGTCCGGTGGCCACCACATACCCCCCGGCATCACCACCCTCGGGGCCCAGATCGATGACCCAGTCGGCGGTTTTAACAACATCCATGTTGTGTTCGATCACCAGGACCGTGTTGCCGCTATCGACCAGGCGCTGCAAAGCGGTCAGCAACCTGCCGATGTCATCAAAATGCAGGCCGGTGGTGGGTTCGTCAAATATGAACAATTTGCGCGAAAGGTTAGCGGAACCGTTGCCGACGTAGCGCGAAAGCTTGAGACGTTGGGCTTCGCCGCCGGACATGGTGTTGATCGGCTGGCCCAGACGGATATAACCGAGGCCCACATCGGCCAGCGGCTGGAGCGCTGAGCCCACCTTTTTGTTTTTTTCGAAAAATTTCAGGGCCTGGTTTACCGTCATGGTTAGAATGTCGTCAATGTTGCGCCCCCGGTAGCAAATTTCCAGCACATCGGGTTTGAAGCGCTTGCCGCTGCAATCCGGGCACAGAATGAACACATCGGAAAGAAACTGCATTTCCACCTTTTCGAATCCTTCGCCCTTGCAGGTTTCGCAGCGGCCACCGGCCACATTAAAGGAGAAGAAACCGGGGCCAAAATTGGCGGCCTTGGCTGCGGCGGTATTTGCCAGCAGCCGGCGAATGGGCTCCAGGGCTTTGGTGTAGGTCAGTGCATTGGCCCGGGGGGTGCGGCCGATGGCCCGCTGGTCGACCAGCACGACATCATCAATATGATCCATTCCCCTGATGGCAGCGTGTTCACCGGGACGGCCTTCCTGGTTTCCCAGGGATTTTTTGGCGGCTTTATACAGAATATCTTCCGCCAGGGTCGATTTGCC
>JBAVYC010001611.1:0-5608 GCA_049698595.1 Desulfobacterales bacterium
CTATAAACCTGATGAATTCAACCCCGATAAGGTTCGTTTCGATAATCCAAAGCAAAGGTGGAAATATGCATTTTCCCAAGATTGAAAAGGATATCATCGCACCCAAATGGCATTAATACCGAACAAAGGCGTGCTGTCGGACTCGCTTCGCTCGCCGCAGACGCCCAACGTTAGAATTTGAAATATTAATATGAAAGATCTCACGGTTGAAGAAATTTGCAGAAGAATCAATATCCAAGCAAACCTCATCGATTTACAATCAAAAAGTATAGAGAAAAGAAATTCTGCATTAAAAACACTTGTCACAATAACGTTACGTGCCCTCCTCAGGCGACTTGGGTTTGATGAGCGCATCAAAGGCGATCACCACATTTTCACCAAGGATGGTGTTGAGGAGATCCTCAACCTGTGCAACCCAAAGATGGGAAGGGGAAACCGTACCAGGTCAAACAAGTCAGGGATGTGATCTTGAAATATCACCTTCGTATTGGAGAATGACAATGGATAAGAAATATGAAATCATCATTTTTTGGAGTTCTGAGGACAATGCCTACGTGGCCGAGGTGCCGGAGCTCGCCGGATGCATGGCCGACGGCAAAACCTACCAGGAGGCTCTCGCCAACGCGGAGCAAATTATCGAGGAGTGGATCGAAACGGCAACCAAACTCGGTAGACCCATCCCTCAACCGAGGGGCCGTCTTGCGTATGCCTGATCAGCGATGCTGGCTGCACAACAAGACGCTTGACCAGACGCCGAGAAATTCGCGGTTTTTCGTAAAAGTCTGGTGGTTGACTCAATAATACGGCGGCGCTGGTCAGCTCTCCGATAGGGCGGACCGCGAGCTGAAGCTCGCTTGGCCTGCGGCTCATCTCGCAGCCCGTTGGCCTAATCAATCGATTTGACATGATCTGCAATGTGGATTATCATAGCTATAATAGTCCCTATTACGGAGGTATGATATGAGAACAATTCAGATGACTCTTGATGATGATCTTGTCAAAGAGGTTGACCGCGTTTCGAAGCAACTCCATACGAATCGATCTGCTTTCACAAGAAAGGCTCTTCGCGAGGCGCTTGAGCGATACAGCCTCAAGCAACTAGAGCGCAAGCACCGGCAAGGGTACGAACGGCAACCAGTTGCTGCCGATGAGTTTTCAGTTTGGGAAACTGAGCAAGTTTGGGGTGACGAATGAAGCACGGTGACATATGTTGGTACAAATTCGTCCGGCCAGATAAAAAAAGGCCCGTTCTTATACTAACACGCGATTCTGTGTTGGAATATCTAAATGAAGTAACTATTGCACCCATTACAAGTACTGTCCGCAATATACCATCAGAGGTGTTCCTCACCAAAGCCGACGGCATGCTCAGAGACTGCGCTGTTAACTGTGACCATTTGCAGACTGTGCCGAAGGGAAAAATCGGTCCATTGATCACATCTTTGCTTCCGGCAAAGATGGTTGGTGTTGGACAGGCCATTCGTTTTGCTCTCGATATTTGAGACAAGACCGGATTGAACGATGTATTTTGACAGGCAAAATTATTGAACGCCAGAAAGATAAAGTGACGACTGAATGGAAATACGTAATTGAAGGCCAATCAATTTTCGGCGATAAGGTTGGTACAGTTGCAAAGTTGAGTCTAACCGGAAAGCTATTCATCATCGCCGTGTATCGTATAAGTGGAGGGAAATATAATGATTTGCGATAATTGCGGAAAAAAGAGAGCAAAAATCCGTAAACTTACACGCAGCTATGGGAAAGGCAAAAAATTGCTTATCATTGAAAATGTCCCTGTTATTAGCTGCCCAGATTGTGGTGAAAGCTATGTTACGGCAGAAACACTCCACGAAATTGAGCGTATCAAACTTCACCGTAAAAACTTTGCTGCGGAACGCCCCATCCCCATTGCAAATTTTGTCTAAGATTACGGGATATCAGATAGGCACTGGCTAACAATGGCATGAAGATGGACGGGCTATATCTTGCGGTTTTGATGACTCTTGATTGGTTTCCAATGAGGTGGCTCTTACAATTTCCGGGGTTTTACACGCCCGCCACTTATGCCCAGCGTTGGCGTACCCATGTTATATCAGTATTCAAGTAAACGCTTGCTTTATACAGCAATTGGTAATACATGTAAAAATACAATAAGAGGTACGCAATGGGAAAACTTTTAAATATACTTCCAGTAAGCGATTTGAGGCAGGACGCTGCCAAGATCCTGAAAAAATTACGAGACAGCAAGGAACCCATTATCATTACACAAAGAGGACGGGCAGCTGCCGTCATAATCGGTGTCGAGGCGTATGAAAAAGCTGAACACGATAAAGAGATCCTTCGGCTTTTGGCTAAGGGAGATAAGGAAATAGAAATAGGCGAGGGTTATGATCTAGATACTGTTCTTGCTGAAGCTGATTTAATCCTATCACAGGAACCATCGTGAAAGTCCGTTTCACACCTACTGCCAGAGCCCAGTTTCTGTCTGCTCTCACATATATTCATCGGGATAAACCATCTGCAGCAACCAATTTTCGACAGCATTCCGAAACAGTTTTGCGAAGGCTCGAGGATTTTCCTGAATCCGGAAGAATCATACCCGAATTTCCAGAACTCCCTTTCCGGGAGGTGATCATACCGCCATACCGTTTCTTTTATAAAATCAAAGGCGACGTCGTTTGGATAGTTGCTGTGTGGCATGGTGCACAGCTTCCTAAGCAACCAAGGCATTAAACGCCAAGCTTGCGCTTGAGAGGGACCGGGAAAAGCCGGGCCGCTTTTGAAATGCATTCTTAAATCACCTTTTTAGCTTTTTCACAGGCTTTTGGTTATCCTTTCCCGGCCCCTCAGCTTGCCGATAGGGCGGACCGCGAGCTGAAGCTCGCTTGGCCTACGGCCATCCGGCCTATCGGGCTGCGAGATGAGTCGATTGAGTTTGATAGGCGTCGCTCGCGCTCCGCTTATCAAACTCTATCGAGCCGACCCCCTTCGGGCTTCGCTGCGCTCGGTCGGCTGGCACGGTAAATTGCAAAAAAAACGCAATTTCCGCCCCCAGCCGACTGCGGCTCATCTCGCAGTCCGTTGGCAATGCACACTTATTTCAGACAAAATCCAATTGCATCCCCCTAAATTTTAATGTATTCTGGTGTGGTTAAAAACATTGTGGAGGATACCTCATGAATGAAAAGTCTAACGCTAAGGAGCTAATATTTAAACGCATTTTAGACGAACAAAAACAACTTGCATTCTATGGCGTCCAAAATATTGGATTATTCGGCTCTTTTGTTAGAGATGACCAGACACCATTGAGCGACATAGATATTCTTGTGGAATTCACGCCTGAAAAGCATACTTTCGACAATTTTATGGAAGTTGCATTTCTGTTGGAAGAAATTATGGAACGCAAAGTCGAGTTGATTACGCCAGAGGCTCTCAGTCCACACATCGGACCACATATTCTAAGGGAGGTTGAGCGTGTCCCTATCGCCGCTTGAATATATCCATCATATCCTTGACGAGATCGACTTCATCTTAACTCAGATATCGGATATGGATTATGAGTCATTTGTCAGAAATTCAAAGGTTAAGAGGGCATTCGTTCGAAGTCTCGAGATCATCGGTGAAGCCTCCAAAAAGCTGCCGGAGTTTAGGGTGATGCAACCGGACATAGAGTGGCGAAAAATCACTGGAATGCGAGATAGGCTTATCCACGATTATTTTGGAGTTGATTACACAATAGTCTGGGATGTTGCAGCAACCAAGCTTTCAGACCTTCGCATGAAACTTCAGACTCTGCTTGAAGCAATCGAAAAAGGCCAACCAAACAGTTGAGCAGACGGCGTGTAGATAGCGGTTTTTACTAAAGACCGTGCTATCTTGACACTGAAATGGGCCGCTGCTCACTTTCACGATAGGGCGGACCGTGAGCTACGCTTCGCTCCGCACACGTCACGGTCCGCTTATCGGCGGCTGTTGAGCTTCGCTCTAACGTACTTGACAGGCTCCGCTCACGCTCCGCCTATCAAGTGCGTTAGAGCCGACTGCGATTCTCAGCATGAGAAGAAAATAAAAAGACATTTCCTTCTCATGCCTGCGATTCTCGCGGCTCAACAGCCGCCGTTCGGCTTTAGCTAAACATTGGCTTGACAAATTAGACCATGATGCGTACAATTGTACTCATGAAAATTATTGCTGACACCAATACATTTATAGCCGTCGCCTTAAATGAGCCCGAAAAGGGCAAAATCATTGAACTTACTGAAGGCCATGATTTAATTGCCCCCGACGTTTTGCCATTTGAAATTGGGAATGCGTTAACGGCAATGATGAAAAAAAACGCTTTGAATAAGGAAGAAGTCGTGTCAGCATGGGAGATTGTTCAACAGATACCGGTTGATTTGAGGCATACCAACATTAAATCGGCATTAAGCATCGCGATTAAGTTTAACCTATACGCATACGATGCGTATTTTTTAGAATGCGCTGAAAACCTCCGAAGCCCGCTGCTTACCCTTGATCTTGGAATGCAAAGAGTGGCAAGGGAGATAGGAATTTCAATTTTGGAGTAAGATATCATGAAAGTGTATACATATTCTGAAGCTAGACAGCGTCTTGCTGAAGTTCTTAACATAGCAAGAGACGAAGAGGTAGTTATCAAAAGGAGAGGTGGTGAAGCTTTTTCAATAATTTTTCGGAAAAGCAAAAAATCACCATTTGACGTTCCAGGAATTCAAACCAAAGCAACTACAAAAGACATTCTCACGGCGGTTAGAGAATCGAGGGAACGATTTGCCGAACAAAGCGTTCAAGATTGACGGGCAGGAACAGGCGGCTTTTTCGCATATCAATCTCTCAAATTCTTTAATATTCCTACTTTTATCACCATTGTTCCACCTGCCCGCAACTTAACTTTCCGTTGGGTGAGATTGGAGGTAAACACTTTTGATATTACCAGATTATCTGTCTGATGTTGCGAAACACGTGCGTCTGGAATCTGATAGCATTCGGCGGGATTTCGCAACACACCATTTATCTGCAGGTGAAAATCGAGAAACCCTTGTTAAAAGGTTTTTGAAATCTCATCTGCCAGAACGTTTCGGCGTCAGTAATGGAATTGTAATATCTCATAATGGAGTTTTCTCTAAACAAGCCGATCTTGTCGTTGTAGACAAAAATAATAATGCTCCTCTTTATTCCAATGCGAGGAATAAGCTTTGGCCAGTCGAGTCAGTGTACGCGCTCATTGAGGTTAAAACAAATCTAAATCCAAGTGATCTATCCGATAGGGCGGACCGCGAGCTGATGCTCGTTTGGCCTTCGGCCATCCGCCCTATCGGGCTGCGAGATGAGCCGATTGAGTTTGATAGGCGTCGCTCGCGCTCCGCCCATCAAACTCAATCGAGCCGACCCCCTTCGGGTTTCGCTGCGCTCGGTAGGCTGGCACGGTAAATTGCAAAAAAAACGCAATTTCCGCCCCCAGCCGACTGCAGCTCATCTCGCAGCCCGTTATGCAATTAGGAGAAATAAATGGACACAAAGGGAACATTGATATTCTTCTGTGGAAAGATGGGAGCGGGTAAAACAACCAAGTCATTGCAGCTATCTCAAG
>JBAVYC010001612.1:0-2108 GCA_049698595.1 Desulfobacterales bacterium
GCTCTAACGCACTTGACAGGCTCCGCTCACGCTCCGCCTATCAAGTGCGTTAGAGCCGACTGCGATTCTCAGCATGAAAAGAAAATAAAAAGACATTTTCTTCTCATGCCTGCGATTCTCGCGGCTCAACAGCCGCCGTTAGCCATAGAATGATATCCGATAAGATGAAAGATTTACAAACTGCTGTTGATGAAATTATCCAGCTTATCTCTGATTCTTCAAAAGATCATGATGCATGGGAGAGGATTGTCTCACATTGCAAACCTGTTGGAACCATTGACATGAAATACTGCAGACCTGTTGAATTGGCGATTGAAAAATATTTATCTAAGACTTCTGATGCTGATAAAAGAGAAGTGTACAGTTATACAGATAATGGAATGATGGCATCCTCTGATGAAACTATTGATTGGATAGATTTTTCACTACAAGAAAGCCTATTTGAAGAAGTACTTAATCAGGCTTTTTATGAGTCAGAAATAAAGTAATAATGGCTAACCAGTCGCTTGCACTCTGACCGGCGGTATCGTGCGGCTTTTCAAAGTTTTCGGTACGCCAAACATTGCACCATCAAACAGGGCTGAGGTTTAATCCGCCGTCAGGTGAAGCGGAACGTTGGGTCCAGCAAGGAGAACTTATGGTAGGAAACCACACCAATAATTGGAATAGATTGGCCTCAGATATTGAAAACACTGTGCATGTGGCATATCAACGCCTTATTAGCCTTCCGGATGAGACTATCGAGATGCGGCCAAATCCTGGCGACTGGTCAGTGAAAGAGATTGTTGGACACCTGATAGACTCGGCATCTAATAATCACCAACGCTTTGTTCGGTTGCAGGTAGCCGACGGTCTGGTTCTCTCAGATTATTCACAAGACAACGATACCTGGGTGTCTATCCAAAGTTACCAGGAAGCTCCTTGGGATGAATTGTTAGCTCTGTGGCGACATTTCAATCTTCACTTAGCGCGTGTCATCCGGACCGTCAATGAAGAATGCATTGACTATATATGGGTTGTGGACGAAGACACATCGATTACACTTGGTGAGCTCATGATTGATTACCTGAGACATTTGAAGGATCACTTCCAACAAATCAGGGAACTGATTGATAGTATGACAACAAGCCAGTGCACCTAATGCCAAAAGCCTGGGCGTTTAGGCAAGACATAGGTTGTAGAAAGGTTTTGGCTTTTATCAATTTTTGTGAAGTCTTTTGGCATAGGTGACCGGCGGACGTTATAAGGATGAATAAATATGGGAACGAGAAGGAATCCATATATTGGCAGATGGCGAATTGTTGAAATGGAAATGTGGGATCAAGACTATGTTGATCTTGTAACTGAAGGACATTTCACCTTTGGCAAAGATGGAATTGGCAATTTCCAATTTGGAGCTGTGATAGGGGAAACAGATTATTCGATAGAAAAATTCGGAGATACTGAAAGAGTTGAGTTCTCATTTGAAGGGCAAGACGAATATGATCCAGTCTCTGGACGAGGCTGGGTTGTCATTGAAAATGATACCTTGGACGGCAAGATATTTTTCCATGCGGGGGATGAATCCGGATTTAAAGCCACGAAGACGAAATGAAGTCCTTATAACAACAGCTTCCAGCAGACCGCCAGGGCCGTGCCGCTTTTGGAAAATGTCGTTTAATTGGATAGTTACCCGTTTTTGTAAATACTAAGCTTAAAGCTGGCGGCTGCTGAAGCTGAGGCAACAAAAAAGGAGGAGAAAATGAATAACAGCACGCCTTTCGACATCACATCAGCTCTCCGATAGGGCAGACCGCGAGCTGATGCTCGTTTGGCCTTCGGCCATCCGCCCTATCGGGCTGCGAGATGAGCCGATTGAGTTTGATAGGCGCCGCTCGCGCTCCGCCTATCAAACTCTATCGAGCCGACCCCCTTCGGGTTTCGCTGCGCTCGGTAGGCTGGCACGGTAAATTGCAAAAAAACGCAATTTCCGCCCCAAGCTGACTGCAGCTCATCTCGCAGCCCGTTATGCAATTAGGAGAAATAAATGGACACAAAGGGAACATTGATATTCTTCTGTGGAAAGATGGGAGCGGGTAAAACAACCAAGTCATTGCAGCTATCTCAAG
>JBAVYC010001613.1:0-1521 GCA_049698595.1 Desulfobacterales bacterium
CATTAAGGTCGGCAAAAACAACATTGTCGAGCTGGTGCAAGCCGGGCGGGCACGCTGGAAAATCGAGAACGAGACCTTCAATACCTTGAAGAACCAGGGGTACCACCTCGAGCATAACTTCGGTCACGGTCAGCGATATTTATCGAACAATTTTTTTATCCTCAACCTGTTGGCCTTCTCCATCCATCAAATCCTGGAGTTGTGCGATCGGGGCTATCAGTACTGCCGATCCAAGTTCAGTTCTCGAAAAGAGTATTGGAACAATCTGCGCGTAGGTATTCGGTTTATGCTTTTCCGCGATTTCGAGCACCTTTTGCGCAATGTGGCCGACCCGCCTGAAATCCGAGCCCCGTAAAACGTTGTTTTCACACCGCAACAACTAGGGTTTAACCACGATTGTCCCCTCAAGTTCGGCGGATCACGCCGACCTGTTGTCTTTTGGCGTTTGCCATTAATGTAAATCCCCCCAACAATAAATGATAGGCATGCGATCGACGGGTAAATGACAATTGGAGAGCCCCTTTTTGCGATTGATTTAAAAAAATAAGCCATCTATCGCTTCACGCAGAATTGCTGAAAAGGTCATCCTGTAGTTGAAAACAATCTGATAATAGTGGTATGTCTGAAGGTTAGAAATTCCAATATTTGGAAGGCAACCCTCGATGGCGATCTTAAAAAGTTATCATGTGGCCTCAGGATCTTTCGAGGTTGGCAATAATCAACCCCGGCTGCTTCAGGCATTTTTAGGCACCTGCGTGGGTGTGGCCGTATTCGATGCGACTGCCGGTGTCGGGGGGATCATCCACCTGCTGCTGCCGGAACCGGTCAGTTCCTGGAGCGTTGGCCAGGCCGAAAAATATGCCACCACAGGAATGCCATTGTTTATCGGGCAATTGCTGAGCCTGGGTGCGACCCGCGAAAGTATGCAAGCGATCGTGGCCGGCGGTGCTTTGGTGGGCCCGTTGACCCCCCAGGACATGAACCTGGATATCGGCGGCAGAACTGCTGAAAAAGCGTATATCGCTCTCCACACCGAGGGTATTGCCGTCAAGCGTGCAGAAACGGGCGGTTTTTTCACATGCTGTCTCGAATTGGACATGCAGCGGTGGACCTGCGAGATCAGACCATCTGGTTTTGATATCTCCTTGCATGAACCGGGTTCAATAAAACCCGTCACCGATGATGTCCAGCAGGCCATCGAAACCATCCGGCCCATCCCCCAGGTGGCCCTGAAAGTGCTGCGCATCATCGAGGAGGGCACTTACGATATCGATAAAGTTTCCGAAGAGGTGAAAAAGGACCAGGTCATCAGCGCCAGAACTATCCAGCTGTGCAATTCGGCCATGTTCACCAAACGTCACGACGTGGTGTCCTTGGACCATGCACTGGTGTTCCTTGGCCAGGAACTGTTCATCAAACTGGTAATCTCGGCAGCCGTGCAAAGCTATTACAGCCAGAGCGGCAATGGCTACAGCCTGTGCAAGGGCGGCCTTTACCACCATGCTGTCGGAACAGCCATGA
>JBAVYC010001614.1:0-1689 GCA_049698595.1 Desulfobacterales bacterium
GTGGTGAAGGTTGCGATACCGCACTGGCGGGGCAGGTAGTTGCCGATAACGGCAACCGAGTCGATCCCCTCATAATACTTAATAACAGATGTCATAACCGCTACCCTTTTGCTTTTTTCTGCTTCCGCTTTTCCTTTGGTGTTTGTTTGCCTTTTTTCTGTTCTTCGCGTTTGCCTTTATCTTTTTTTCCTTTGTCGCCCATATAGTCTCCATTTCCTTTCAAAAAACTTTTTACCCAATAATTTGATAAAGGCAACCCACGTAGGAGTTACCTTTAACAGCCAGCTTATTTTTTGATGAGAAGTTCAACCCCATTGGCACATGCCCGGCTCACGCCATAGTCAGCCTTTTCCTGCCCGGGCATTTTGTCCCAGCCCCCTTTTTCAATGAAATCAGATCGCTGATAGCTACTTACTTCCCCCAGTTCTTTAAGTTTCTCCTCATGATTCGGTGCCTTCATAAATTGGGCAACACAGATCGCCGCCTGACTCGCCAGGACCGCATCTTCGGATATCTTTTGGGTAGTGGCGGCGGTTGACCAACCTCCCCACGCAAAACCGATGATCATTGCCACGACGGCTCCAAGAATAAGACTCCAAACGCCATACTTAATTTTTCCTGCAGTTTCTGTTTTCATTGATAATACCTCTCTGATTTATATTGTGATATTTTTGCCTGTGATGACCTTGCGACGTATGAAGCGGAGAAGGTCATCGGCCCTGGCCGGTAACTAACCGTTATTTTTGGATATGAAGAGAACGTTCATATGATGAGACACTTTTCCGTAACCATCGGGAAGAAATTAGCTGCTTTTATTCCGGGTCGCATGAATGACCTCCATTCCTTCCGATAGGGAAATCGTGTGAATTTCAATTTGCTGTGGTTCGCATAAAAGGCTCTTTGTGCCAAGCAAGACGCTGAATCTGTCTGACCTTATGTGATTGTCCAGATCTTCGCGGGTTTCCCACTCCTCTATCAAACTGAAAACGTTATTGTCTTCAAGGTCCCGGGAAACGTAACAGCTCAGACAACCCCGCCCATTTTCGGTGGGGTCAATCATTGAAAGAAGTGTTTGCATAACCTCTGTCCGTTTTTCTATCAGTACGTTCATGGTTATCCTGACAATGATCACGAAAACCCTCCTCTCAGCAAAGGTCAAGACACACGCGTTTGTATAGCTTGGGAATTTCCCTCCCAGGCTGCAATCAATAAAATTCAATCTGTTTGTAACTATAGTTTCAAACTTCGTGCCAGGCAGACCGTGTTCAACATTTAATTACTTAACCAATTGATATTTAATATAATATTTTTATAAAAGGGGCGAACGAGGAGGAATAAATTCGGGCAACAATATGGTCGCATATGACCAATGGTCATATATGACCATCTTTGGCATCTTCGAAGTGGTGTTTATAGTTCTCCGTGAGGGAATCCAAATTGACAGGCTTTTGTTTGTGGACAGCCTTGAGGAAATAGGCAGTTTTGCAGGAAAATAGGTTTTAAGGGCCTAAGGCTGGTGGATATCCAATTTTCGTATGCGGGCGCGCAGTGTGCTGCGGTTCAGCCCTAAAATTTCTGCAGCCCCGTTTTTGCCGCTCACTTTCCAATTGGTCTGCTCAAGTACCCGGACGATATAGTCACGCTCAACCTCATTCAGTGTTTTTTTGGCTGCCGCTAAATCCTTGGGCG
>JBAVYC010001615.1:0-2041 GCA_049698595.1 Desulfobacterales bacterium
ACGATATGTTACAGAATAGTCTTAGCTGTAATGGCTTCTAACCAATTAATTTAACAATCAAAATTAGTATCTGTCAAGATAATAAGGGGGTTATCTGTCTAATATTCTTGACAATTTAATCTGAGTTTGGGAAATTAACTCTGATTGACCCTGGAGATTAATCATTATTCAAAAGGGAGAGCATATGGATATGTCATAAAAGCCCTGTTTCCGGTATTGGAGATAGGGTTTTGTTTTTTTGATATCTTGATGAAACATGCAGCTTGCCCTCATTGCAGGTAATGGCAATTTAAGCTTTTTAATTTTGTTCGCAACCCATGTTGGGTTGAAAAATTCATCGTGATACGATGAATAGATACCTTCAAAATCAGTACAACAAGATTTACATGGAGGATATTATGCACGAAATCGAAAAAACCAAACCGGTATTGGTTACAGGAGGTTCAGGCTACTTGGCTTCCTGGATAATTAAAATGCTGCTGGAAGAGGGAATTAATGTTAATGCAACTGTGCGCGATCCTTCAAGTATTCAAAAAGTTGAGCACCTTAAGACCCTGGCAAAAGAAACTACCGGGCAATTGAAGCTGTTTAAATCGGATCTTATGGATAACGGCAGTTTCGATGAACCGATGCAGGATTGCGAACTAGTGATTCACACAGCCTCCCCTTTCTTTATAACCGGAATTAAAAATGCGGAAGAAGAACTGATTCGACCAGCCAAAGAGGGAGCAAGAAATGTTCTTGAATCGGCGAAAAAGAATTCGACAGTAAAACGTGTCGTACTCACCAGCAGTGTCGTTGCGATCTATGGCGACAATGCGGACATAGAGTTGGCTGAAGGAAAAGTATTCACTGAAAAAGAATGGAACGAAACAAGCAGCGCTGAACATCAGCCGTATGCATATTCAAAGACAATTGCCGAAAAGGAAGCGTGGGCTATTGCTAAGGAACAGAATCAATGGGATTTGTTAACCATAAACCCAGGCTGGATTCTCGGCCCGTCTGTATCAAAAAGAACAGACTCAATGAGCATCAGCACTATGATCGAATTTGGAAAGGGTAAATACAAAAGCGGTGTTCCGGAACTTTGGAATGGCATTGTTGATGTACGTGATGTGGCTACGGCTCATATCAAAGCAGGGTTCAAACCAGAGGCAAGTGGAAGGCACATCATTGTGAGTAAAGAAGCAAAGCTGCTCGACATTGCAAATATTCTTCGGAAATATTTTGGAGATGATTATCCATTCCCTAAGCGAGAAGCTCCAAAATTCTTGTTCTGGCTCATAGCTCCAATGTTTGATCGCACCCGTAATTACGTGAGCAAAAATGTCGGCTTTCGGGTCAAGTTCGATAACTCATACAGCAAGACAGACCTGAACATGTCATATATAACAATTGAGCAGACCATCAAAGAGCATTTCCAACAGATACTCGATGATGGTTTGCTGAGTACAACCTAAATGTCATAATTAAACAATGTGAAACAAAAATGCCTGAGGGATGTGTTAAGCGGTTGCATTTTGGAGAGGCCTGGACTTTTCCATTTTTTTGTTATGATTATTATTTTCCGGCATTCCTATTCATCGACGTTCTATATCCTATTTATATCGCCCGATTTGCGAAACTATTGTTACCTGCTATACTATATATTTGAATATTTGACATCACCTAAATTTTTATGATATCCATTTGAAATTTAACATTTTCAGTAAGTTATGATAATGGAAAGATAACCGAAAGTCGAACAATCCCAAAAATATTTTGCATACTAACAATTGTTCATTGTGAATCGAATTATGTATGATGCAAGTATACTTAAGATTAATATCATATAATACCGACTGGTTGGATTGTGCCATTTCATTGTAACCTTTCATCCAATGACTAAAAGGGATGCCATGAAACAATTTAGAGAAATAAAGAATTCCATTTTTCTCGGTTCTACTTTTTTGGTAGCTTTAATATTTTGCTCAGTCACCTTTGCCACCGCTAACACCTACCCGACTGATGGATGGCAGAGCTCTACACCAGAAAAGCAAGG
>JBAVYC010001616.1:0-4928 GCA_049698595.1 Desulfobacterales bacterium
GATCGATGAAGCCAAAGAGACCGGTGCATCGCTTTTGGTCTCAGGCTGCCCGCGCTGTGATCAAACCTTTAAAAAGGCAATGGCGGCACGGGGCACAGAAAATATTAAGGTGGTCAATCTGGTAGAGTTGGTGGCTGAGGCAGTAGGAATTGCCTAGCGGCTGGGAGGCTTGGAAGCTGGAAGGCTGGGATGCATGCGGCGAAGCGGGCCAGATGGATTACTCCTGTAATTCTATGTTTCAATAAAAACAAGCTGTTAACCTTCAAACTATCAAAACAACAATGCAATGGACAATTTCAGGCCTTTACCCTCTTGGGGTCAGAACGAGGGCACCCATGGTCTGGCGGGATTCGATTCGATGATGGGCTTCAGTCGCCTGGTTTAGGGGAAACGCTTCGATGGCGGGGATGATCGTGCGGTTTTGAATCTTTGCGAACAGTTGATGGGCGAGGCGCTGCAGGTAAACCCGATCGTTAAAATAATCGAAACAAACCGGGGCCGACACGGTCAGAGACCGTTGCTTCAACACGTTCACGTCTATGGAGATGGGCTGTCCGTCGCGGTCGCCGATGACGGCACAGTGCCCGCAGCGGGCCAGACTGGCGACGGCGGTATCGAGCCCGTTGGTACCGCTGCTGTGGACCCAGTAGTCGACCCCGCGTCCATTGGTAATGCGCATCACATCGGCCGTTACGGGGGTATCTTCCGCCGCCACAATAGGGTAGTCGCAGCCGTAATCGCGGCTGAACCTGGCCTTCTCGGTAGTGGATACCGTGCCAAGGACGATAAGATTCATAGATTTGGCCCATTGGCTGAGCAAATGGCCCACGCCGCCGGCAACCGCCTCGATCAGGATCGTGGCGCCCGGGGTGGCCCTGAACACCCGGCTAAGCAGCAACGCCGCCGTAACACCTTTGAGCAACGTTGCGGCATCATTATCGGCTACGCCATCGGGTAGAGGTATGCAGGCGTCGGCCTCGATGCAGCGGATGTCGGTATAGGCCCCGGCTGTTCGGCTCATGTAGGCGACACGGTCACCCGGGAATAAGCCATTGACCTCTTCCCCCACGTCGATGATCTCACCCACGCCTTCCATGCCCGGAGTCCCCGGCAGGTCAAAGCCGGCGGAGATGCCCCGGCGATGCATGAGATCGAGGTAGTTGACCGCAATGGCGGTCTGACGGATGCGCACCTGCTGAGGGCCCGGTGCAGAGACTGTCACATCGCTGAGAGACATGACCTCGGGACCGCCGGCCGTCGCCACCACCACCGCCCTGGAAGGCAGGTCCTCGCCCCCCCCTGCCGCCGACACTGTCAGCGCCTCTTCGGGAACCGGTGGTCTGGGGGACGCCGCCTCCTCGGCCAGAAACGACCGTAGCCCCCCGAATCCGGTCTGGTATATCTGTTGGCCAACCAGGTTTTTCAGTTCCGCAGCGCGATCATCCGGGGCGCGAAACTGCGAGCGCCAGTCCCAGAAGGTCTGGTTGCCGTCGGTCACCGGCTTGAGGCGAACCGTGGACATGTAGTCAAATAGAGGCAGCGGCGAGTCCAGGATGCAGTAAGTAAAGGTGTACTCGCGGTCGCTGTGGCTAAGCAACTGCTCGCGCAACTCGGCGCCGCCGCTGAGACTGAATCGGCGCACACCGCCGACCACGTCCCCGGCGTCATCGTTTTCCATCCGGCTGCGGGACACGGCCGGATGCCAACGGTCGTGACTGTTGAAATCGCGCAGCACGGCCCAGACCCGATCGATTGGGGCGTCAATGACGGCCGATTGAATGACGGTGACCTTCATAATTGCCCGTAGCGTTTTTTCAATGCGTCCAGTCCGGTCAGAAACATCCCGCCGCTAACGGTTTCAGTCAGCTCGGCAACCTTTTCCGGCGAACAATCGAATTCCGCAGACCACTCAATGAAGCAACGATTGCCCTCGGTGACGGGAAACAGCCGCAGGGTGGCGATGTGATCGCTCAGATCCATGGGGCTGTCCAGGATAGCGGAAATACAGGTGTAGTCGTAATCCGACAGCGACAGCAGTTTTTCCCGGACCTGGGCGCTGTCTCTGAACTGCAAGATTCTCACGCACCCAACCTTGTCGGCCGGGTGCCCTTTTTCGATGCGGCTCGATACGATGACTGGGTGCCAGTCGGCCAGCCCGTTGAAATCCCGCAGGTCCCGCCACACCCGATCGGCCGGGGCGTTAAGGACCGTGGACCGATATACCTTGACCATTTTTTATTTCTCCTTGTCCCCTGCGGGGCGATCCTTCTGCAGTTCAGCCAGCAGTTGGGTGAGTTTGCTGGGGTCGCCGGCATCGATGCCGATTTCACCCAACAGGTGGTCCAGGATAGGGGCCTGGGCGCGGTAGCGCAAGGCGCTGCTGACGAGCCGGTCGGTGAGTCCGCCTTCGCCGTCCGGGGATCCACTGCCGGCCGGCACCGTCAAGCCGTCGAGGTGGATTACCTTAATCCCTTCGATCTTCTCCATGGGCTTGACGCTCTCGCGGATAATTGTGTCGAGTTTTTCCACCAGCCGCATACGCAAGGCCGAGATCCGGGCCTCGGGGCTGGCAATGTTGTTGGCTTCGGCCATGAGTCGGACCCCTTCGGATTCGACCTGGTGCCGAATTTGATAGGCTTTCGAGCGGGTCTCTTCGGTCACGGCGAAGGTATCGGCTTCGATTTGCGCTATGTCCGCTCGCTCGGTGGCCACCGCCTTTTCGGTGGCGATACGCGTCTGCTGACGCAGCTGGTCTTTTTCCACCTCCAGGGCCGTCAAGATCAGCGCGACCTGCTTTTTACGATCCGCCTGGGCTTTCTCCCGGGCAGTAAAGATGGCCTCTTCGGCCGAAATGGCCGCCGCGCGCACTTCATCGGCCTTGGCGCGTGCCGCCGTCTCGGTCTCGGATGATTCGGCTACCGCAATCGTGCGGGCGTGTTCAGCCAGCTCAATCAATTTACGCCGTTCGATCTCCAGGGCCTCGATGTCACGCTGCTGCTCGATGCGGTCCTGCTTCAGCTGGCGCTCGGAAGCGATGCGGGCCTTCTCTATCTCCTCGTTGGCAATGATATCCGCCACCTGGGACTCACGCTTGCGCTCGGCGCGTTCGCGGGCCAAATCAGCCTGTTGCTGGGCCCGGCGGAACTCCAGCTCCTTTTCCTGGGCCAGGCGGGCATATTCGCTCTCGCGTTCGATATCCAGGCTCAGCTTTTCGGTTTCCAGGTTCTTGGAGCGGATCTGGATCAAGGTGTCCTGTTCGATGTCGTTGCGCGTCTTTTTGCGCTGTTCGATCTCGTCCGTTAAGCGGGTCAAACCCTCGGCGTCAAAGGCATTTGAGGGGTTGAAGTACTCCATGTCGGTCTGGTCGAGGTCGATCAGGCTGGCGGTTTCAAGTTCAAACCCGTTTTTTTCCAGGGACTCGGCCACCGCCTTCGCCACGGACTGTACGAACTGGCTGCGTTGCTCATGAAGCAATTCCAAGGTCATGACGGCGGCTGTGGCCCGCAGGGCGTCGAAAAATTTGCCCTCCATCATCTCGCGCAGTTCGTCGGGCTTGCCTGTCTTGCGCCCGAGGGTCTGAGCAGCAATGGTGACGCTGTCAACCTCTTTGCGGACCCGAATGTAAAAATCCAGGGCCACGTCCACGCGCATGCGGTCCTTGGAAATCAATGCTTTTTCCTTCTCACGGACCACCGACAGCCGTAGGGTATTGAGATGGACTTCTGTGATATCGTGGAAAATCGGAAAAACGAAAGCGGCACCATCGATGATGACCTTCTGCCCCCCCAGTCCGGTGCGAACGAAGGCGATCTCCTTGGACGATCGATGATAAAAGGAACGGATGAACCAGATCCCCACCGCGATGAGGATTAATGCGATGATGACTACCAGAATAACCCACCCGGAAATAGTCATAGTACTCCTCCTATGGTTGACAAACTACGTAGCGACCGTTAGCTGCGCTTGATGTTAAGAAAATCTTTGGTTTGGGCCGTTAGGGCCTTCTCGGTGGGCAACCGCTCCATCGAAGAGGCCCCGTAAAACCCGTTGCAATCCGGACAGCGTTTCAGGACGTACTCGGCATCCGCGGGCATCGAGATCGGGCCCCCATGGCACAAGACAATCACGTCCCGGCGCTTTTTCAGCGCGACCTCGCTCCAGGCGTTGACATAATCGACACAATCGTCCAGCGTTTTGGCCGTGTCGGCCCCGATGTTGCCGCCGGTGGTCAGACCCATATGGCAGACGATGACATCGGCTCCGGCCTCGGTCATGGCGATGGCATCGTCTTCAGAAAACACATAGGGCGTCGTCAACATGTCTTTTTCGTGGGCCAACCGGATCATATCCACTTCCGGCCCGAATCCCATTCCGGTTTCCTCCAGATTTTTCCGGAAGTCGCCGTCGATGAGTCCCACCGTGGGAAAATTTTGCACCCCGGCAAACCCCAGGGCCTTGAGTTGGTCCAGAAAGTGGTCGAAAATGCAAAAGGGGTCGGTGCCGTTGACGCCGGCCAGGACAGGGGTGTTGTGGGTGACCGGAAGCACTTCGCGGGCCATCTCCATCACGATGTCATTGGCATTGCCATAAGACAGGAGACCTGCCAGCGATCCCCGGCCGGCCATGCGGTAGCGGCCCGAATTGTAAATCACGATCAGGTCGATGCCGCCGGCTTCCTCGCATTTGGCCGACAGTCCGGTGCCGGCGCCGCCGCCGACGATGGGCTGTCCGCTGCGAATTTTCGCGTTGAGTCGATCTAAAATTTGTTGTCGGGTGAAACGGGCCATAGTAATCTCCTAAAATTTATGTCCGGCAGAACCGGAAGTCACTGAGAAGTTCGTAATTGTATAGACTATATTCACCGCCCGTGCTTGCATCCCGCTCCGCGGGGCTTCGCTTAAGTCGCAGAGATCGCAGAGGAACTTTTC
>JBAVYC010001617.1:0-2159 GCA_049698595.1 Desulfobacterales bacterium
CCCGGCGCAATGCCATACCTTTGCGGATGCCGGTGCGATACGCCTCTTCGCTCATATCGTAAACGGCCGCCCGGGGCGCCCCCTCGGGCGCAATGACTACCGGTCTGTCCTTCAGCCGGCAATCCACGGCCCGTTCCACCGCCACGGCGAAGTCGGCGACGTTTAGGTGGATGATGGAACGATCATAAGTGTTCACCCTTAAACCTCATTTCCCATTAATCCGCGTTCTATCAAAAGGTTGATGAGTCTTACCGCATTCCGGGGGGCCTGGGCGCGGACATGGTTGTTGAAAAAAATGATGCCGCTGCTTGCGTGCCGGGTCATTTTTGCGATGCGACGATTCGCCCAGCGGCGCAATTCATCATCGCCATAGTCATAGTCGAATTGTTTTTGCATGTTGCCCGAGCGCCACCCCTTCGAGTTGCGGCCGTGAAAGCGGATATAAAAAAGCCCGGGATTGGTGACGATATCGAGTCTTGGAAAAAGTCCGGGCAAATCCGGTTCATCCACCGCCACCAGGGTGGTGCGGCGGCGCTCCAACTCGGCAAAGACCCGGTCTGTGGCCCAGGAGGCATGGCGAAATTCCACCGCCAGGGGCAGACCGTCCAATTCATCTAAAAGGGCGGCCAGATACCGGCGGTTTTGGGGAGCGCGCACAAAAGACGGCGGAAATTGCAGCAAAATGGCCGCCAGCTTGCGGGCCTGTATCAGCGGAGCGATGCCGTCCCGGTACTGCGCCGCCTGTCCGCGCCACTGACCGGGGTCGATTTCGTGGGTCAGCGTGCGGGTCAATTTGGCGGCAAAACGAAAATCGGCCGGTGCCTGCCGGCGCATTCTTTCGAGTGTACGCGCTTTGGGCATTTGGTACCAGGTGAAGTTCAGTTCGGTAATCGGAAAGTTTTGGGCATAGAAGGGCAGCATATTGCCCGATTTCGTCCCCGGCGGATAAAACCCGGCATCGGCCCACTCCGCATATGAATAGCCGCTCGTGCCGACCCACAATCGACAACCATTTTTGGGTGTTTTCGTGTACATGTCAATATCTGTAGCCTTCGCAGGTTCAGGGTTCACCGTTCAGGGTTGTTTTGAAAGATATTCGATGTTCATCTTTTTTCAGTTAACCTTCCACATTCAACAAATTCTGCCATCTGTCTTCTGTTTACTTCCGAATTCTGTTCTATGCCCTTTGCCATTATTTTATCCCTTCCGGGCCGCGCTGAATGCCGATGACCTTGCCCTGAACCAGGACCTCGTCGAAGCCGTAACGCATGGGCGCGTAGTCGGTGTTTTCCGGACGCAATTCGATATAGTTTTTGCGCAGGAAGAAACGTTTGACAGTGGCCTCCTCGTTGTTGATGAGCGCCACTACGATCTCACCGTTCTGGGCGTACTGCCGGGGTTCACAAATCGCCAGATCGCCGTCCAGGATTCCGGTATTTTTCATCGACTCGCCTTTAACACGCAGCGCAAAAAGATTTTGACCGCGAAAGACGGCGGCGTCCAGCACCGTGCTGCCGTCCCATTCCGTCTGGGCGTACATCGGCAGACCGGCCGTGACGCGGCCGATGACCGGGACTTCCCGCCAGCGTTGCGATGCCGATGTTTCACGAGCCCGGTTTAAAAGGTGGACCGTACGGCTGTAACGTCCTTCCCGTTTCAGGGAACCTTTCTTCTCCAGCACTTTGAGAATTTGAGCGATCGCGGCATGGCTTACTCCCAGATCCGCGGCCGCCTGACGCAGGCTGGGAGCCTGGCCGCTGGTTGTGATTTCATGACGCAGATAATCTAAAACACGCTGTTGCTTCGCCGTTAGTGTCGGTTGCATGGAAACCCCCATTGGTTGGGTATTTCGGAATGTGATCTGTACAGACCTGGTTATCTGGAAAAAGGAACAAAACCAATTTTAATTTCCAATATAACCGATCAAAATGTAAATGTCAATGTAAAATTAAATGTAAAATTTGTGTCGGGATTGTAAATATTTAAACATAAAAGTTCAGACTTACGGGCAGTTGGCTGAACCTGTTGTCCGGGAAGAGTTAAAGCATAAAAACAGAGCAGAATAGAGATCACGAACGTCGTGAATAACGAGCATAGGGTAGGGGGGGAGATATCATCATGTTGTCATCCATCATCACCAAGAAACACCGCCTCTCAAC
>JBAVYC010001618.1:0-1981 GCA_049698595.1 Desulfobacterales bacterium
ATAAATATTGCACCACTGCGGTTTACCAACTTCAAGATCTCCTCCATTTTGAAATATAAGGATTTCCACATTTCATAAGCGGTTAGTTGCCTGTGTTTTGGCTTCGATTTCAAGGCCCATAAGATAATGGATATACTGGAGGTTGTATTTGGGGATGACGCAGTTCTCGTCCAGATATCGGGCCAGATTGATAGTGCAGATTACCCTTTGGGTATAGATCCCTTCCATGTTTAACATTTTCATGTCGAATTGAGCGTTGTGTGCAACTATGACGTTATTGATGTCGCTGAGCAGTTCCTAAAGTTTGGCGTAGGAACATGGCTACCCTTTGATCCAGGACAAATAAAGATGGATGCCTTCAATTTTTCCGGCAGAATGGACTTGATCCATACTTGTATAGATCCCAAACAAATCGGCCAATGCAGCATAGTCTTCAAACCAATTGTATGTTGGGCTAAATGAATGCACGAGCATGGCGGCCGTTAAAGCCTTGAACCGTTTCGCTTCCATGATTGCAGAAGCGGTTCGATGCAAGAGCTGGTATCGGACATCCTGAACTTGGTCCGGGTCCAGGCCCAGCGTCCTGCACAGAAAACCTAATCTTTTAGCCTTCCCCGGTGATGGGTCACTATACCAGTCTCTGACAAGCGGTCCAAAAGGTTCGTTGACTTTACCTTCAATCATGATGCTCACAAGGCCAGACCGGTTCCTTGCAAGGCAGAATATGTCGTTCTGTGAAGCCGCACCGCCTCCGGGGAGGCTAACCTTGTATTCCGGGATCGCCAAGAGCAACTCAACATCTTCTAGTGCCGGAACCGACTCCAAGGCCTCCTTAATTTCGCTGGGGAAACCCTTTGCTTCCTCCCAACGGTGAGCCAATGCATATGCAGAGTATCCCGCCTTCCAATGCAGATCAGGATCTGCCAGTAGATGTTTCCAGTCCTCCGGGCCTTTAGTTGGAATCAGTATCATGGCTTGCCGTTGACCCTTTCCCTGAGTTTTCCAGAACATTTGAACGTCACCACCCGCCTTGCGGGCAGGATAGCATCCTCCCCAGTAGCTGGATTCCGACCCTTCCGTTCCGTTTTTTCCTTCACACAGAACTTACCGAAGCCGGAAACCAACACATCGTCACCGGACTCCAGAGAGGCTTTGATGAGTTCTATGAGGGATTCGGTGATCTCGACGGATCGATTCTTTGGAAAGCCCAGGTTGTTCTGGATCTCTTCAACGATGACGTTTTTCGTCAGTGCCATGTAGATTCTCCGAATCACTTTGCCAAGGTCAGAATTAGAGTGCCAAAGATTATGCCTATGATTGAAAAAAGCTTATATGCCTGATCCGATACGTTCTCAAATAGCCAATCAAGCATTTTGCTGTATATCTTATGCGGATTAATAAAGGCAACGATTGCTTCGATAGCAGCTAGTACACCAACTATCCAGAAAGGCCATGGGCACTCAGTCGCCGGTGTGGAAATCAGGAACAACACTGCTACAACTGCTGGTATACCTGCCAAATATTTAAGCTGGTAGGAATGGAACATATTTTTTAATGCGTTCGCAGCTTGGCGTGTATAGAGGTTAAAATAGGTGCAATAGGCGATGCATGCAAAACCAAGCAGATATACAATGACTTTCATGGACGCTGACTCCTTTGGTTGATGGGTGCGGGTCGGTAGGCAGGACATATACACGTTCGCAAAGATTTCATTTAGTGTCAAGGGGTTGGTGTCGCTTGACAATCTCCATCATACAGGATTATTCTCGAATTACCCACCTGTTTCAAGCACCGCTTTTGGCCGACCGATAAAAAAATGCATTACTAAATCGCAAACCAGTTCAAAATGGTTTCGGAGGAGTCCCTAATGTCAAAATTTTTCCGCCGGCGAATTAAATATTCCTGCCTCAGTGAAATTCATTAGCATCTCCTAAATCCCAAATAGACCCTTTCCAATTGGTGATATAACCGCAGTCATCAC
>JBAVYC010001619.1:0-2174 GCA_049698595.1 Desulfobacterales bacterium
ATAATAAATCAAAACGATCACCAGGTCTTTTATCCGGGCAGCCTGCGTTCCGGACAAACCCGCAAGCTGTATCTAACCCTTAAGGTCCCGACGAACAGCCAAATGACTTTTAAGCTCGACAAAATTACACTCAGCTACCGGTACGGCGACCGGCATTATGATACCGTCCTGGATGAATCCTTTAAGATCGCCTGCGTAAAAGATCAAAAGACCGTTTATTCTTCCATCAATAAGACAAGCTGGTCGGAGAAAGTCATTAACGAGGATTTTAACCGCCTCAAGCAGGAAGTCGCCGCCGACATAAAATCCGGTGAAAAACAAAGGGCATTGAAAAAAATAGACCAATACCACGAAGAGCAGGAAGCGGTAAACGCGGCGGTCGGTTCGGCCCCCGTGGCTGAAAATCTGGATAAAGATCTCGAAGAGCTGAGAACCTTTGTAAAAGAAACATTCGAGGGCGCACCGGCAGCCGTGCGTCAAAAACAAAAATCCAATGCCAAGACCCTACAATTTGATGGCTATAGCGGCCGCCGCCAGTAGGCCCTTAGGATCCTTTTTCTGACAACATGTTGTCAGAAAATGAAAGTTTCAGGTGCAAGGCGCCGGGTCGTGGAGGTACCAAATACTTAAACCACAAGGAGGAAGCATGGCAATTCTAGCCAGAATAGTTAAAATTTTTGAGGCCGACATTCATGCTGTCATGGACCAGTTGGAGGATCGGGGGTTATTGCTCAAACAACATCTGAGGGATATGGAAGAAGCACTTCATCGCAAGGAGGCTAAACTCAGGAAAATGACGTCACGCTACCATCAAGGGCAAAAGGATCTCGCTGGTTATAACCATCAATGGGAAGCACTGGATCATGATCTGACGGTGTCCGTCCGAAAGAATAAAGATGACATTGCCCGGATGATCATCAGAAAAATGAAGCCTCTGGAAAATCTGAGGAATGAACTTACGCATCATTTGAAAACGGTGGATGAAGAAATGACAGCGTTTAATAGCCACTTGCAGCAGCAACGTCTCAGGTATGAACAACTCAAATATCGAACGACCGAATACCTCTACACGTCACAGATGCAGCAGTGGGAGAAAGATGTGATCGATCCGGTTTCAGATGCTGGGTATGCAGCGCCGGCTGATCAAGAGATTGAACTGGAGTTGTTGAAGCGCAAGGACGGCCTGGAAGCTTCTCGTGAATTGGGTCCAAAATAATATGTCAACAGGAGGTATTGCGACATGGTAATATCACAGCATCCGATCCGAACCACCCTATTCTTTGGTCTGATTTGCGGACTTTTTTTTATCCCGGCCAATCTTGCACTAAATTACCTGGTCAACGGTCCAAGCGCAATTAACCTGACCCTCTGGCTGTGTGCGTCAAGCTACTCATTGCTGTTATGTCGTTGGCGCAAACAACCGATTCTGTCCGGTGGGTTCCCGCTCCTGCTTTTTTTGGTAACGTCCTTTCTGGTAGATTCCATTCCCGCTTTTTACTTTCTATCTTTGATGGTCATCAGCTGGATTCGCAGTGCGATCTGTTTTCGAAATCCCGGCGCAATAACATGGGTGGTGGAATTGCTGCTTTGTATTTTTGGCGTAATCCCGGTGGCCGTGTTCACACCCGGTTCTGCATTTGCCTGGATGCTGAGCATCTGGATGTTCTTTTTGATTCAATCCCTATATTTTGTGATTTTTGAAAACAGGGCTATTGGGCCGCAAGATCAATATGAGACAGATCCTTTTGAGAAGGCGAGCAGACAGGCGGAGGCCATTTTGTCGGATCTCTGAGCCAGCTCCCCGAGAATGAACCACTTTTTACCATGGATTCAACTACCTGGCACCTCCGTCCTGACACCTCTTATGAAACTACCACAAAATGGCAAAGTTTCTTTTTTGATCAGACTGGACGCTCGCGGCCAGCGGCTGCGTTCGTGTGAAACTACATCATTTATTACAAAAATGTAGTTTTTTTCTGATTAAACTGGCCGCTGTTCAGGCCAGCTGGGCCGCTCCCACGAGATATTGATCTTAAGAAAAATTCTTGTCCGTTCGTTGCGTCGTTGCGTCGTTGCGTGAGGTTTAATTTTTTCACGCAACGCCGCCACGCCGCTACGAGATGTTTTGATAATTCTAAGTTTGCGTCATTGATTCAGAACCTATCAATCAACGG
>JBAVYC010001620.1:0-4912 GCA_049698595.1 Desulfobacterales bacterium
GTGATGCACGTATCGCCGACAACCTCACGTGGTTGATTATTGGTATCTTTATAGGCGCAGGTGGATTGATTTTTTTGGCCGGGGTGTTGCTGCCACGCGTATTCAAGGAAACTAATGGGGCCATGGGATGACGTTTTGATTTACTACTTTGAATGTCCTAATTACAAACAACTTTTTAAACGCTGAAAACAAAAAGGAGGCGCAAATGGGAAGAATAGTCGCATCAGTAAAAATCGAGAATCTGACTGATCAAGATGCTAAGATTCGTTGCGATGCCTTAGTCGATACTGATGCATCTTATATGGTGTTACCCAGTGCTTGGCGAGATCGGTTAGGTGAATTAGATGAAATCACCACTGTTCCGCTCGAGACCACAACGCAAGAAACTGTTGAGGGTAAAATCTGTGGACCCGTCCGAATCCAAATCGAGGGATTTAGATCAATCTACAATGAAGTTCTGTTTATTGACATGAAACCCGAGAACGGAGAATATGAACCCTTGATTGGATATATAATCTTGGAACAGTCACAGGCAGCGGTAGATATGTTGGGCCACCGTCTCATCCCAGTGAAACGAATGGACTTAAAGTAGCGGATCCAACCAGGCGCTTAACTCAGACGGCAAATACCTGGGCATTTTAAGCAATTTTACAATCAACAACGTTCTGAGCTTGCCTTACGGCAGTAGCAATTTACCCGCCGCTGGTTAGCTCTTCGTTAAGCAGAATTGGAATTAGATGGTCTGAAACAAACGGGATGATCCAAAATGTTTTCTTATATTTTTATGAAAATATTGGAAAGCCGGCCTTCACGGTATGACTTGGGTATCAATATCCTTTCGGGTGGTCATGCTGGTAGAATCAAAAAACAGATTATTCAAACTCACGTAAAGCCAGGCATGAAAATACTTGATATCGGATGTGGCACTGGCTCACTTATTATTGATGCCGCAAAATCTGGCGCCAGTGCGACAGGTGTTGATATATCACAAGGAATGCTAGAAGTAGCCCAAAAACGTATCGATAGTTACGCCTTGGCAGATAAAATAACGCTTTATCATGCCGGGGTTGTAGAACTTGATAGGCTTTTTGAAGAAAATCGATTCGATCTGATTGTATCCACCCTTGTTTTCAGTGAACTCTATGCTGAAGAAAGAGCACTGGCATTAAGTCAAATCAAAAAAGTGTTGAAACCTGATGGTACACTTGTAATTGCCACGGAAGTTCAACCTGAAAAATTTCTAAAAAAGATAATCCACTTTTTAGCCTGCCTCCCCTTAACGATTATAACTTATGTCGTCGCCCAAGTGGGGACAAAACCAGTTGGCTTGATTTCGAGCCAAATAGCAGAATCTGGATTTCGTATTATTGGTGATCAGCGGTCATTTCTGGATAGTTTCGCTATCGTTTCAGCAAAAATCGCTACGGGTTATGAAACCAAAGAGAACAAATTGCCTCGGACAATGCAACCGGAAAACGATTTTTCATTTCGTAAATCAATATGGGATTATATTGGACGCTGGTTTCCTAATCCTGTTGAGCCTGGACTTCGAATCATCGGTAATCCCGACAGGAACTCTCCGGTTATTCTGACCGGCAATTTTCATCTTACGGTCCGACGAGTTGAAAAAGCTTTGAGAAACGAAAATGTATTTCTTTTGGTGGTCCCATCAAACGGTATCAATGTATGGTGCGCATCTTGTGGAGGAGAATTAAATACTCATTCGGTGATAACCGCTATAAAAACAAGTCGAATTAATGAAAGGGTTAACCATCATCAAATTATTCTGCCGCAATTTTCTGCATCTGGAATTGACCGCAACCTTCTTAAAAAAGAAACCGGAAGAATTGGACTCTTTGGGCCAGCATATGCCAGAAAAATACCTTTGTTTTTAGATAACCATAAAATTGTCTTAGAAAACAACAAAGCTGATTTTTCCCTGGTTCACAGATTGGAAATGCTTCTTTCGATGAATTTTATTGTTTGGACCGTAATGGTAATATTTACGCTGGTAATTGAACCAAACATGTTCATTCCTTTCAGCCTTTTTTTCTGGATATCTGGATTGATCCTTTATGCAGGTTTTCCCGTAGTTCCGGGAAAAAGTGGTTGGCTTAAAGCAGTTGTTTTATCTGCAATAGAAGTGATCGCAATTGGCATGTATTGCGTCTTCACATCGCAGCCCTTATTCAGCCAGTTGAAAATGATGATCATTGTGAGTGCATTTAACATATGGTTCGGTTTTGATTTGAGAGGTATTGTCGCTGGCCTCACTTCAGAAGCCGAATGCTTAATGCACCAACTAGGAATGAGCTCCTTTGGCCACATTTTTTCTGCCGGGGTGTTTAATCCTGGCAAAATTCAACAAAATATTAGTAAATGCAATGATTGCCGAATTTGTCTCTTGGTATGTCCAAAGGGCGTTTTTGATGTTGTAGATAAAAATAAGATAAGGGTGCAAAATCATCTGGAATGTTTTTCTTGTAATGCCTGTGTTTTTCAATGTCCAGAAGAGGCCCTATCTTTACAATAGGAAACAGCGGAAACCGTCTAATGAGGCGCTTGCAGCCGACGCGAAAAACCGCGCGGCTGAAGCGCAATGTTTGGTGAAAAATATGAAAAAAAGACAAAATGATTTCGATGATGAAGATATTTTAGATATTGTTGGTGAAGCCCTTAAAGAAGCATACATTAATACTGATGAACGATTTATAATTTGGCCGAGTGGGGAAAGGTTTACAGTTGATCAATCCGCTGAAAAAATAAAAGGAGAAAACAACCTCGATAATGAGGTGGTTAAAGATTGTATTATGGCCTGGGTGGAAATGGATGCCCAACCTGAAAACAAGAATAAAAAGCAGGAAGAAATATTTTTAGAAGAAATACAAAATTGGGTAAATGATTATTATAATGAAAAAAACAAAGTTAAAATAGACTTCACATGATAAATGTCCACCGGACAACCCATGCACCAGATGGGCAGCATCATGCCGCTTGAAGCATCCGTAGTGCGTAATGGGGTCGCAATACCCACTTGACGACGGTTAAGAAATCCGGTTTAGGTGAGGCCGCGATGGCAGCCCGTGGATATACTCTGTGCATTTCTTATCCACCGACCTGGATGGATTGGCCAAGGCTGAGGACTGGGAGGCACGCCTTGGCGACCTCATCGCGAAATCCGACACTATTATTTTCATCATCACCCCGCAGTCGGTAAACTCAACCCGTTGCGATTGGGAGATAAAGCGCACGGTTGCGATGCGCAAGCGCCTGGTACCGGTGCAGTGGATATCCGTACCTGAAGCCGATGTCCCGGTAGAACTTAAGCGGCTCAACTATACGATTTTCACAACCGGGGAGTCATTTTCAGCGCCACTCGCAGAGTTGGTGGACACCTTGCGGCAGGATCTCGACTGGTTGCGCCAACAGACTCAACTCAATGAACAGGCAGGACGTTGGCACGGACGGGAGCGTGATCCGGACCTTCTGTTGCGCGGCACTGAAATCAACGAGGCGCGTGCTTGGTTACAACACCGGAAACCCAGTGCACCAGAGTTGTCGCCGGTACTCAAAGCTTATATCGGATCCAGCGAGGAAGCTGAGAAAGCGCGGCAAAGCGAAGAAAATAGACAGCTTATAGAGTTGCGGCAAAAGACGAAGTCATACATTGAAGATGCCGGAGATCTCACGGACAGCAGTATTGAATCGGCCATGGTGGCATTCGGAAATACGCTGACGGCAATCAAGAGTGGCGAGGATTCGTCATCTTTACAAGAGTGTGCAAAAGAAGTTAAAACGGAATGCGACGCCTTTCTAAAACAACGTGATTAGGAGTAGCGGTTCGGCATCAAAATTTTTGTGTTGACAATAGGCACACAATGTAATAATTTTCGTCCATGGACTATTATAAATGGAACAAGGAAAAGAACGAAAGGCTCAAAACAGAACGTGGTATCAGTTTTGAGCAAATAACCATGCATGTTGAACGAGGTGATCTGCTTGATATTGTAACTCACCCCAACCAGTCAAAACATCCGAACCAACAGGTACTTGTCGTTGAAATTAATAATTATGTCTATCTTGTTCCATTTATTGAAAATAAAAATGGTAAGTTTTTAAAAACGATAATTCCGAGTCGTAAAGCCACTCGTGATTATTTAGGAGGCAATAATGGGAAAAATGATACTCGATAAAGACGAACAAGAGATTCTCGAATCATTTGAGCGAGGTGAGTGGAAGTCAGTACAAAATGTTAAATCAGAAATTATGAAACACCAGCAGTATGCACGCAAAACCTTGAAAAAGGATAAGAGAGTTAATATCAGAATATCTTCTAAAGTTCTGGAGGAAATCCAAGCTCTTGCTGTAGAAAATGGAATTCCATATCAAACACTTATGTCCAGCATTCTGCACCGTTATGTTTCCGGCTATCTCATAGAAAAACCAAAACCGAACAAATCATTTGAGTCTGACGCCTAATATCCCGCGGTTTTTGAAGTTATACTCCCAGCCTATGTCTTTCGATATTGAGCTTTTCTGGTATTAATCGGTACAGCTCAATTTAGCGTTGGGCAATAAATTGTTATGTAGAAAGGGTAGAAGAACTGTCAAGTGAAAGGGGTGCACATATGACTGGGTTTGATGAGTACAGCAACTACGATGGCCTTGGTTTAGCCGAACTTGTCCGCAGGAAGCAAGTATCGCCAGCAAAGCTACTTGCTGAAGCCATTTACCGCGTCGAACGTCTCAACCCAACGATAAACGCCATAGTGACCGAGATGTACGATCTGGCTAAAAGTACGATTGAAAATGGTTTGCCAGAAGGAGTGTTTACAGGCGTGCCTTTCCTGCTAAAAGATATAAGCATGGCGTACGCCGGTGTGGCTCTGACCAACGGGAGTCAGTTTTTTAT
>JBAVYC010001621.1:0-1840 GCA_049698595.1 Desulfobacterales bacterium
TAAAGCTGAAATTCAGGCGACCTTGTGCAAGGGCTGCGGACTTTGCGCGGCCTCCTGCCGATCCGGCGCGATTCACCTCAAGGGATTTGATACCGGTCAAATCATGGCCATGATAGAATCTTTTGTGGTTGAAGAGACTGTTGGAATGACAAATGTCGAATGAACAACCCAAAGGAATGACGAATGACGAATGACAAATGACAAATGACGAATTGTGGAATCGCTCTCCGAGGCGTAGGCGCTGCAACCCTACGAGCCGGAGGCTTCGCTCTATCATTTTTAATAATTCCATAAACATTCACTTTAACAACCTAAATTCAGAAATCGTTAATTGATTGATTAGTTGATTGGTTAAGCGGTTGCAAATATGGATTTATCTCTTATTTGCAAAATAATTGGACACTTGATGTTCCAACAATTTTAACATACTGAATTGATGACCATAATTTATCTAATCAACCAGTCAACCAATAAACTATTCAACGAGATCTGAAAATAGAAAGAATTCCTTAATTATTCATTCGACATTTGACATTCATCATTCCTATGGTTCGTCAAATTTTATTTATAGGAGCGGAAGAAATAATGAAAAGTTTTACCGACTTGATTGAAGACGTCCAAAAACCCGGTCTCTGTCATCGCTGCGGTGGCTGTGTGACCTTCTGCTCAGCCGTTAATTACAGCGCCTTGGAATTGGATTCGGAGGGAAAACCGAGGTATGCGGATCAGGATAAATGCATCGAGTGCGGGCTTTGCTATACGATTTGCCCGGAAATCAACGAACTGGAAGAGGAAACGCGACAAAGGCTGGGGTGGCGGTCGCCGATCGGACGGGTTATCGAAACCGCCATTGCACGGGCGACGGATCCGGCGATTCGTGAGAAAGCCACCGACGGCGGGGTGGTCACGGCCCTGCTGGTGCATTTATTTAAAACCGGCAAAATTGACGGTGCGATTGTGACCAAACCAACCGGACCATTTCAGCGCCAACCGTTTTTGGCGGAATCCGAAGCCGATATTCGCGAAACATCGGGTTTTTTCTTTGACACATCCCACGGAATGAAGCGTTACAGCGATTATTATATGACCTACTCCCAGTTCAAAGAGTTTAACCCTCTGATCCAAAAAGGTTTGCAGCGCATCGCCTTTGTCGGCACGCCCTGTCAGATTCGAGCGGTTCGCAGAATGCAGACCCTCAATATTATCCCTTCGGATTCGATCAAATATTGTCTGGGACTTTTCTGTTCCGGTAATTTTGTCTATGGTAAGAAAGAGCAGGCCAAAATAGCCGAACTCGGGGATTTTCAATGGAATGATGTTAGAAAAATAAATATCAAGCAAGACCTCATGGTGCATTTAGTCAACGGAGAAATCAAAACCGTCGAATTGGATGAACTCGAGTTTATGAAGCGATTTGCCTGCTATTTCTGCCCGGATTATTCTGCCGAGTATGCCGATTTGTCCTTTGGCGGTGTGGGTGCGCAAGACGGCTGGACGACCGTCATTATGCGCACGCCCATCGGCCGGGCTGTTTTTGCCGATGCCAGGTCAAAGACCATCGAGGTTAGCGGGCAAACCAGCCGGACGCACTCGCCTTCCCAGGCGCTTAAACAAGTCCACAATTGGACGGCAAAAAAAAGAAACGCTGCCGTCAACAACCGAAAAGTTCTAGGCAAAAAGTACCCGGGTATTAAACACTAAAGACACCGAAAAATCCGACGATGAATGATTTCATTAGAAAAGTGAATTTGATGGGATAAAATGATTTGATTGGGACCCCAAACCAGATATAGTATGTGAAAAACGTGGTGACATCGTTTTACTATCTGAAATCGTAGTA
>JBAVYC010001622.1:0-10562 GCA_049698595.1 Desulfobacterales bacterium
TTGAGGGGCAGGTGGAAAGATGAATTTGATGTGTTCCAGAATTTTACAGATATATTTGATAAAAAAATTGACCGCAAATTGACCGCAAAAAAGTTTAATTTGACGAGATTTGACGAGATCCAGTAAAAAAGGCTTTCAGCGTAAATCCCCGAAAGCCTTGATTTTATTGGTGGGCCGTGAAGGAATCGAACCTTCAACCTACTGATTAAGAGTCAGGTGCTCTGCCTAGTTGAGCTAACGGCCCCTTGAATTGATATTTTGGCAATCGAGAACGCTTGCTATCAGCTTTGGATTGGGTTGTCAATCTTTAATTGAGCATTAAATTAGGGTCCATTCATCATATCCTCCGACCGCCAATTCGTGGGGCCGGAAACCTGGGACAATGCCCCCGACTCAGGTCCTTCATCTGACGCGGGAAAAACTGTTCACCGCCGCCAGGGCGGCGGCTCGCGCCGTTTTTTTTGCTTTTTACTTTTCTTGTTTTGTTTTGACCCGGGTAATTTGGGGTTCATTTTTTCCTCAAGATCAATGAAAAAACTTCCCGCCGGTGTCTTTTGGGCAGATTTTTCAGGTACCTCCGTTTTTGTGACAACCGGTTTTTCTTTTGGCAAGGGCGGGCCGCTAAAGCAATCGGGTGGAATAAAATCAGCCAGAAAAAGGGCTTGGCCGGCCTTAAAGAAGACGACCCCCTTGTCCAGGCAATGCTGCACTTGCACCGTCAGCAGGACGGCGGATCGATCGATTCGTCTTCCCATGCGTTGGGCCAAACCGCGATTGGTCGGTAAAATGACTCGGGAAAATCCGGTGGGATTTATGCCTTTGGCATATACATGGGGGTACGCTTTTTGGCGCACACAGTGATAGAGCAGCTTGGGAGGATCTGCAGCATAGGTGTGCGCGGGTAAATGCTGCCTGTTTTTTGCCCGAATTGAGTTGTCGGCAATCTCGATTAAAGGATCCGGCAGGGTGATTAAAATTTCATCCAGATGGGCGCGCCGGACATATGTCAAGCCCTCTTCTTCGGACAGGGCCTTCAAAACTTCCTTGATTTTAATAAACCCGTCACTGTCTGTCACCAGTCCGAATTCGTCCGGCCGGCGGCCCAGGATGTAGTCCAATAGTTTTGCAAGCTTTTTGGGCGATTTTTGAATAGCCATGATTGTCCGGAGTCCGGAATTCGATTTTTTTTGAAATAAATCCTTAATTGATTTCCTGAATTACTGAGTCCAGACCTGGTTGAATAGTTAACTGGTTGAATGGTTGATCAGGTAAATTATAGTCATAATTTCAGAATGTTATGATTGTTGAAACATGAAGTTTCCAATTATTTTGCAAGTATGGGATAAATCCATATTTACAACCACTTAACCGATCAACTAATCAACCAATCAACGATATCTGGAATTCCTAAAATGTTACTCCTTTTCTTACATCGGGCTGTGTACTTTGAGCTACAGATTATGTGAACTATTAAACACAAATACCGAATACCGATTACCCAATCCCCAATACCCGGTGCAACCTATTAGTGCATCGCTCAATCAGGGTATGAGCTTTTTTCATGGCTTGACCATAAAAATACTATCTGATACTTTGTCATCCAAATTTAAATGTCAACCTGTTTTGTAAAAGAAAGGAGTTGGATAAAATGAATTTTACAAACTCCCAAACATTGTTTGAGCATGCGTTGGAAATAATTCCCGGAGGCGTCAATAGTCCTGTGCGGGCCTGCAAATCGGTGGGTGCAGATCCATTGTTCATTGATCGCGGCGAAGGATGCCTGATTTATGATGCAGACGGCAACCGATTCATTGACTATATCGGCTCCTGGGGCCCCCTGATCCTGGGGCACCGGCATCCGGCGGTTGTGGATGCCATCACGGCGGTACTGAAACGGGGCACGAGTTTCGGCGCGCCCACTGATTTAGAGATCCAGCTGGCCGAGATGGTTATCGACGCGGTGGATTCGGTGGATTTGGTGCGTATGGTAAATTCCGGTACCGAGGCGACCATGAGCGCTATTCGTCTGGCGCGGGGGGCAACCGGTCGGGAGTTGGTCATCAAATTTGACGGCTGTTACCATGGCCATGCGGACACATTGCTGGTGGCCGCCGGGTCCGGGGTGGCCACCCTGGGGATTCCCGGAAGCCCCGGAGTGCCAGAAGCGGTCGCCCAGGCCACTCTTTCACTGCCGTTTAACGACATCGAGGCGGTTGAAAAGGTGATGGCAGACAAGGGGGATAAAGTCGCTTGCATCATCGTTGAGCCGGTGGCCGGCAACATGGGACTGGTCGTCCCGGAGGACGGTTTTCTGAAGGCATTGCGGGAATTGACGGAAGCCCACGGTGCTGTGCTGATATTCGACGAGGTTATGACCGGTTTTCGGGTTGCTTACGGCGGTGCCCAATCGCTTTATGGTATAACACCGGATCTGAGCTGTTTTGGCAAAGTCATCGGCGGCGGATTGCCGGTGGCCGCCTATGGTGGGAAAAAAGAGATTATGTCTCAGATTGCACCCCAGGGGTCGATTTATCAGGCCGGAACCCTTTCCGGCAATCCGCTTGCCATGGCCGCCGGCATAGCGACGCTCAATCAGCTCAAAGTTCCCGGCGTTTATGAAGCCTTAAACGAAAAAGCAAAACGTTTAATTACCGGACTCGGCAATGCGGCTCGAAAGGCAGGTATTGCTGCCCGGGTCGGCCATGTCGGCTCCATGCTCGGGATGTTTTTCACGGATCAAAATGTCGCTAATTTCGACGATGCCAAAACCTGCGATCTTGAATTATTTTCCAAATTCTATCTAGGAATGCGGCAGCACGGAATATACATTGCGCCTTCCCAATTCGAAGTGCTCTTTCTGTCTACGGCACACTACGATGAGCACGTCGACGCCACGATCAATGCGGCAGAGCAGGTTTTGGAGAAGCTAGGGCCTTTGGCCGTTTGAGGGATGATAAAGCAGAAAACATGGGCAAAAGATTCTTGAATTTGGCCTCCGGCCCACAGGGGCCATAGGGCTTACCCTCCGGCATGGGAACCTACGGGCTGGAAGCGGCCCCGGCGGGAGAACGCCGAGAAAGCCCTAATACAATTATATACATATTTTTTCGTGTTTTTTCGTGGGTTTCGTTGCTATAATTTTCAGTTAATACTCTGATTCGAGCGCCGCCGCCGGGATGAAGTTTTATATGAGCGCCGCCGCTGGACGCGAGCGTCAAGTCTGATCGGAAAAGAAACTTTTACAATGGTAAAAGTTCAGCTCACCGCAGAGAACACAGAGCTCGCTGAGACTTTTTAAATAAAAAATATCGTTTCTCGTGATTTATCCAAAAATCTTAATTAATTTCAGATTGTTAATTGCCTTATGATTTTCTCTGCGATCTTTGCGATCTCAACGGTGAAATATTTCTCATAGTTTCATATGAGGTGTTCCACTCGAAAGCGGAAAGGCTTTCCTTTTAACCTTTAACCTTTGACCTTTGGCCTTCAGTTTTCAGCTTATTTGCCCCAACAACCAAGACGGCAAAGGCACCGAATTCAGATCCCAGAGCAATAGTTTGTTGGATACAACCCGAGGGAGAGCTATCTTATGATGCTGGATATGGATAAAAATCAAATTCCTGAGACCGTGCGGACGATCCATTTAATTGCCGTTTGCGGTACCGGCATGGGAGCGCTGGCCTGTATGCTGCGGGATCTTGGATTTGAAGTCACCGGCTCCGATCAAAAGATCTACCCTCCTATGAGCCATTTTCTGGAAAAAAAGGGCATTCGAATCATGGACGGATTCAGGGAGGAAAACTTATCCTATGCCCCGGATCTGGTCATCGTCGGCAATGCCGTAGTCAGGGAAAATCCGGAAGCTGTGAAACTCCACCATATGGGACTAAACTTTTGTTCCATGCCCCAGGCCTTGAACCGATTTGTGGCGGGCGGCAAAACAACGCTCCTGGTAAGCGGGACACACGGCAAAACGACGACGTCCTCCATCCTTGCCTGGATCCTGGATGAAGCCGGTTTAGATCCGTCTTTTATGATCGGTGGAATTTTAAAAAATTTTGACAGCAACTACCGCTTGGGAAACGGTCCTTATTTTGTGGTGGAAGGCGATGAATATGACACGGCCTTTTTTGACAAAGGCCCGAAGTTTTTGCACTTTCGCCCCCAGATGGCGGTGTTGACCAGTGTGGAATTTGATCATGCCGATATCTTTAATGACTTGGATCACGTAAAAAGGACATTTAAAGGATTTATCGCCGGTCTTGCGGCATCCAGTTTGCTGCTTGCCTATGATGGCGATAAAAATCTGGCCGGGCTTATCGACTACGCCAATTGTCGGGTCGAAAACTACGGCCAAAACAAAAGCTCCTGCTGGCGTTTGGGCACCATTTCTGTTGCGTCGCCCTGGACGACTTTTGAAATCATAAAAAATAATGAAACCTTTTCAGTCTTTAAAACCAAACTTTTCGGCGAACACAATCTGCTCAATGCGCTGGCGGTTATCGCCATTGCGGACCATCTGAAAATTCCACTGCAGATCATCGCCGGTGCCCTGGAAACCTTTGATGGGATAAAGCGGCGGCAGGAAATCCGGGGCGAAAAACGGCAGATTACGGTGATCGATGATTTTGCCCATCACCCCACTGCTGTGCGCGAGACCGTACGGGCGGTAAAATCGGTTCACTCCAAGGGCCGTTTGATCGCTGTGTTTGAGCCTCGGACCAACACCAGCATGCGCAGTATATTTCAAAACGAGTATCTGCAATCCTTTGAAATGGCGGATCTCATTTGTATCAGACACCCCCCCTTGTTGAAAAAAATTCCAGACGGCCAACGGTTTTCTTCCAGACAACTGGTGAATGATTTGAAAAGTCGCGGCAAAGATGCCCACTATTTTCCGGATACCGACACCATCATCGAGTTCTTATTAAAAACCGTAAAACCCCATGACCTGATATTAATCATGTCCAACGGCGGGTTTGACAATATTCACCAGCGCCTTTTGGAAAGCCTCTAATGGTCGGTGGAAAACTGCAGATTATAACTTGAAAGTATAAAAATTTCTATTTTGGGGACACGGATGAACACGGATTACCCGGATAATAAAAGCTACAAAAAACCAAATATCTGTGAAAATCTGTGAAAATCTGTGTCCTAATTTAACTTGACAATCCTGTTTGTTTGAATTACTTAACCCCAACCTTGAATATATTAGCAATAGGTATTATAATAAAATTTATTTCAGATAGTTACAAACTATTTTTTTACTTATTAGTTTTGGCGGAAATAAGCAAAGTTTACTGGAACGAACCCTCAAAGCGCGGGAGGAAAATTTGAATAGACGAGTTGTGGTGACCGGTATGGGGCTCGTAACTCCTTTAGGAATCGGCGTTCAGGATACCTGGCAGGCCCTGTGTGCCGGTAAATCCGGGGTAGGCGAAATCACACGATTTGATACAACCAAATTTCAAACCAAGATTGCGGCGGAAGTCAAAGATTTTCGGGCCGAAGATTTTCTGCCCAAAAAAGAAGCCAAACGCACCGAGCGCTTTATTGCCTATGCCATCGCAGCCACCCGCATGGCAATGGAAGACTCCGGGCTGGTGATTGACGATACCAATGCCGAGAGAATCGGGGTGATTACCGGTTGCGGCCTGGGGGGCCTTTCGATACTGGAAGACACCTGCCTTACCCTGACGCGCAAAGGTCCGCGGCGCGTGAGCCCATTTTTCATCCCCATGATGATCGGTAACATGGCACCCGGCATGATTTCCATCCAGTTTGGCGCCAAGGGCCCCAATGCCTCTATCGCCACGGCCTGTGCTGCCGGCGCTCATGCAGTGGGCGATTCGTTTAAAATAATCCACGAGGGTAGGGCGGATGCCATGATTACCGGAGGTGTTGAGTCCGTAATCAATCCAACCTGCATCGCCGGCTTTAACTCCATGAAAGCCCTGTCCACCCGCAACGATGCGCCGCACGAAGCATCGCGCCCGTTTGATCGTGACCGGGACGGCTTCGTGGTGGGCGAAGGCAGCGGCATTTTGATGATTGAGGCGCTTGAACATGCCCTTGATCGCGGTGCTCATATTTATGCCGAGCTAACCGGATACGGCATGAGCAGTGACGGGTATCACATGACCGCCCCGCCGCCGGACGGCAGCGGAGCGATAAATTGCATGAATGCGGCGCTGAACGATGCCGGGCTCTCCTGCGACAAAATCGACTATATCAATGCCCATGGCACCTCGACACCGCTGAACGATGTCTCTGAAACACGGGCCATTAAAGCGGTATTTAAAGATCATGCCTATAAACTGGCGATCAGCTCGACCAAATCCATGACCGGTCACTTGCTTGGCGGGGCCGGGGGGATTGAGACCGTATTCACGGTGCTGGCCATTCATGAGGGCCTTCTACCCCCGACCGTCAACCATGACCATGCCGGCGAAGAATGTGACCTGGATTATGTGCCCAATATAATGCGTAAGGCCAGGATCGAACATGCCATGACCAATTCTTTTGGATTTGGTGGAACCAACGCCAGCTTGATCCTGTCGCAATACCGGAACTGAAAAATTCTAACCGGGCATTCAAAATTAGCGGGCTGGAAGCGCTGTCCATCAACCCGGACCGCTTAGGATTGGGGACAAAATAAATTGAACAAAGATTGCGAAGGATTTTGGCTTGTATTCAAGGCGTGCTGAAGGTTGCATACTTTTCGTATGTGGGCTTTAGCGCAACGTAGAAGACGGGCCAAAAGACAAGTAATATTTTTCAAGTTATTGCGTTCGCGATCCTTAGATACATCGCCAATCATATGAACCTTCTTGAAACCCTTAATCCGCCTCTTGCGGTTCATCCGCGTAAGGGCATTGTGCCTTGATCCTCCCAAGCCCGTATCCGCAGCCAACGGAATCAGCGATACCCCATCATCTCCTCCAGACGCTACCCTCCGGCTACCGCTTTTTAGGCGTGAAGTCGGGCTGGAGGCCGAAGCCCAATAGATTTCAAATACCTAATTTTATTACTATTACTCCTATATACCAACAATTCACCAATCCAATTGGGATGAAGCCCCCAACTTGATCCCTCTACGCAGGCAATTGACATGCGCATTTGTCTATAGTAAATGCTAATGCACAAATATACAATCATCAATGGGGTTATGGCACCCAACCAAAACGGGGAACTAAATCATTGAAAATCATTATCGTCGGTGCAGGTGAAGTCGGGTTTCACATCGCCAGTCATCTGACACTGGAAAATAAAGAAGTTGTGGTTATCGACAAAAACGCCGATGCCATTCGGCGGGTGTCCGACCATCTGGATGTGCAGGTTGTTCAGGGATCGGGCAGCAGTCCAGTGGTTTTAGAAGAAGCCGGCATCCGCGATGCGGAGATCCTTCTTGCCGTCACCGACAGTGACGAAGCCAATCTGGTGGCCTGTCTGGTGGCCAACCTGCTGTCACCGTCTACCAAAAAACTGGCCCGGGTGCGCGCTGGCGATTTCGACCAATACCACGATCATTTTCGTGAGCATGCGCCCCACATCGACACCATTATCAATCCTGAGATCGAAGTGGTCAAGACGATTGCAAGCATGCTGAGTGTTCCGGGTGCGGCGGATGTTGGCGAGTTTGCCGACGGCCGCATAAAATTTATCGGCATCTATCTGGATAGTAATTCACCTTTGGCCGGTGTGAAGCTATCTGAAATACCGGACAAAATAACCCATGTCAGACTGCTTATCGCTGCTGTGGTGCGTGAGGAAGAATTAATTATACCCAGGGGAGATGACTATCTGATGCCCGGCGACCTGGTTTATTTTATCAGCGAGGAAGAAAAGCTGCAAGAAACCCTGGCGGTTTTTGACAAATATGATCAACCAGTAAAGCGGGTGCTGATAGTCGGCGGTGGGAATATTGGATTCCGCCTGGCCAGAAGCCTGGAGGAAAATAGTATTTATTGCAAGATTATCGAAAGCTCTCCCGACCGCTGCGCCGAAATTGCCGAAAGATTAAACCGGACGGTCGTGCTTTGCGGTGATGGATCCGATCAGGCACTTCTGGCTGAAGAAAATATCCGGGATATCGATGTGGTCATTACGTTGACAGAGAATGAGGAGACGAATATCCTGGCCTCACTTTTAGCGATGCGGATGGGGGCCAAAAAAGCCATCACCAAGATCAGCAGATTCAGTTATTTTCCGCTAATGAAAGCCATCGGCCTCGAGCAGGTGGTCAGCGCCCGGCTTTCTGCGATCAACACGCTTTTGCAGCACATCCGCAAAGGCAAGGTACTTTCAGCCATTTCCATTAAAGGAGAGCAGGCGGAAGTCATGGAGGCCCTGGCGCTTGAAACTTCGGATATCGTGGACAAACCTCTCAAAAAGATTTCCTTCCCCAAAGGGGCCATAGTGGCCGGTATCATCCGTAAAGATGACATCATCATACCCACCGGCGAAAGTGTCATCCGGCCGGAGGACCGCGTTATCATTTTTGCGCGCAGGCAGGCGATAGCCAAGGTCGAGAAAATGCTTTCCGTCAAACTGGAGTATTTCTAATATTAACCAATTTCATTCTGAAAAAGAAAGCACGATTAAATCCATTCGCGTTTTGTAAAATGGATATGGGAGACCACACTAGATGCGTTGGCGGTTTATCCTAAATATTATCGGGGTATTGTTATTTTTTTTCGGATTGACCATGATTTTTCCCCTGGTGGTTGCACTCTATTACCGGGATCAGAGCCTGAATCCGCTCTTGGAATCCATGGCAATTACCGTATTTGCCGGCCTAATACTTTATTTAATTTTCCGCCGGGCCAGGGCGGAAGTCATCAATCAGCGTGAAGGCATGGCGATTGTGGCGGTGGGGTGGACTGCCGTGGGTTTGTTCGGCGCTTTGCCGTTTTATCTGGGGGATGGCTATTTTTCGTTCACAGACGCGTTTTTTGAATCTGTTTCTGGATTTACGACCACGGGCGCTTCCATTCTCACCAACATCGAGGCCCTGTCAAAGGGGCTTCTTTTTTGGCGCAGTTTTATCCAGTGGCTGGGAGGTATGGGCATCATTGTGCTGTCGGTGGCCATTCTGCCTTTTCTGGGTGTCGGCGGCATGCAGCTTTACAAGGCGGAAGTCCCCAGTCCCGTTCCCGACAAGCTCAAACCCCGTATCCGTGATACGGCCAAGATCCTGTGGAAAGTGTATGCGCTCATTTCCTTGGCCCAGGTCCTTCTGCTCATATTAGGCGGCATGAGCCTGTATGATGCCCTGTGCCATACGTTCACCACCATGCCGACCGGCGGCTTTTCCACAAAAAATTCCTCCATTGCGCATTTCAATAGTGTCTTTTTTGATTGTGTGATCATAGTATTCATGTTGCTGGCAGGTATTAATTTTTCACTTCATTACCAGATGCTGCGGGGAAAAACCCTGGCATTCTGGCAGGATGCCGAATGTCGGTTTTTTATTGGAGCGGTTTTCATGATTTCCCTGGTGGTGAGCCTGGATATATTTGGAAGCGTGTATGAAACCATTGGTGAGGCCCTGCGTTACGGTGCATTTCAGGTAGTGTCCATCGTTACCACCACCGGGTTTGCCACGGCCGATTACGCGCAATGGCCGTCCATGTCCCAGCTTATTCTGCTGCTGTGTATGTTCCTGGGGGCATCGGCCGGTTCCACCGGCGGCGGTATGAAATGCCTGAGGATCATGCTTTGCTTTAAATATTGTTATAAAGAATTGTTTTCACTGATTCATCCCCATGCAGTGTCGCATGTAAAAATAGCCGGTAAACCGGTGCCGGATGATATCATGCGCAGTGTCCTTGGTTTTCTGGCCCTCTATATAGGCCTTTTTGCCTTGAACGCGGTTTTGCTGGCCGGAATGGGCGTCGATTTCACCACCTCAATTACAGCTGTTGCGTCCTGTATCGGTAACATCGGGCCCGGATTTGGCATGGTCGGACCGGTGGAAAATTATGCCCTGATACCTTTTCTCGGAAAATGGCTGCTGATCTGGTGTATGCTCCTGGGCCGGCTGGAGATATTTACCGTGATTATCCTGTTTGTCCCGGAATTTTGGCGAAAATAATCAAATTATTCACTATTTTTATTGACTTTAATAGCAAATGGAATTAGTTAGTAGATTTCCAACGGGCCGTTAACTCAGTCGGTAGAGTATCTGCCTTTTAAGCAGAGAGTCGCTGGTTCGAGCCCAGCACGGCCCACCATCTATCGCATGGTGCATAGTGCTAAGCGCATAGAGGGGTGGTTTGGCGACAGATCATGTCGCCATGCTCTTTGCCCTATGCGAAAAACTTTTGTCCCCATCGTCTAACCTGGTCCAGGACATCCCGCTCATTTAAGCGGGGCAACAAAGGATCGAAAGTCGATTGGGGGTGTTAAACAAAGTTGCTTAAAAATTAACCTGTGTCCCCATCGTCTAGCCTGGTCCAGGACACCGGCCTTTCACGCCGGCAACAGGGGTTCAAATCCCCTTGGGGACGCCACAATGATATCAAGAGGTTAGCGGTTTTCATCGTTATCCTCTTTTTTAT
>JBAVYC010001623.1:0-2331 GCA_049698595.1 Desulfobacterales bacterium
CGTTTTTAGTCTCCATCTGAACCACCTGGGTCTTTCCACTCAAGATATCGTAGATTAGACTGTCATCAAATCCGATGGCCGCCACATCGTCCCGGGTCGTTCCGAAATAGAGATTTTTCAATCTTGACCAGTGGATGGCGGAAAAACACATGGGGCACGGTTCCGAGGTGGAATAGATCTCGCAGTCCGAAAGATCATAACTTTCAAGGAGGGCACACGCCCTTCTGATCGCAAGGATCTCTGCATGGGCGGTGGGATCGTTTGTTTTCAACACTTCGTTATGCGCGTTTGCGATTGGCACGCCGTCTTTTACAATGACGGCACCAAAGGGTCCCCCATGGTCGCGGTTGAATCCTTTTCTGGCCTCTTCAATTGCCACTTTCATAAATTGGTTCATGAGATACGAATCCTCTCTTTATGACAAAAGTTTAACCTTCATATTATTTTTTTGTGCCTTCGGGTCTTTGTGGCTGAACTTTGACTAATTTCCTTTAAATTCGAATTCTCCAATTTCCGGATCCTTCTCAATTTTACCAAGCCAGGCTGCCACGAACAGAGCGGTCATCATCAGATATCCCCAAAAAATAGTGGTAAAATGAAGCCCCAAATTCGGTGCATGCACGACCCCAATTAAGGTTAAGAACGCCGCCGTGCCGGAAAATGTCGCCGCTTTTTTAAAATCAAGATCGATCAGCGTGGCCAGGATCGATCCCCATAAGAGGCCGGTGATAATTGCGCCCTGGGCCAAAGCGCTTTGCCCGATCCAGGCAATGCCCTGTTGGGTGCACTTCTCCGCAAATTCCGCCGAACCGACATTCATCTCCGGGTTGGCGATGGATACCGCCGATCTGATTTTTGTGGACAGAATATTGGAAATGTGGGGAATGATCGCCACCGCTACGGCCAATGAATGCTTGGCCGGTGAGGCCGAAAAAGCCTGGGCTGTTATTACGATACCGACAAAAACCAGCATGGGCGCTACGGCGGCCTCGGGGATCAGATTGTATAAGAAATGGATAAAGCCGAAAATTGCGCCCAGAAATAAAACAATTCCGACACCCAAGGCGTATCCGCAACGACCTTTCAAGCGTTTATAGGCGGGATGCCCGATATAGACGGTTGTGGGAAAAGCGCTGCCGAAAAGCGTTCCCACCATGGTTCCCGCGCCATCCATGATCTGACAGGTGCGAACCGGATATTTATCTCCGGCTGCTTCGGCCGATTCGACATTGTTCATTGTTTCGATAAAATTGTATATCTCGATCGGCAGTACGGCCGCCAGCACCGCTGGATAGGTAGCCATCATCTTTATACCGGCAATTAAATCCCCTATCACGGGAATCGGGGCATGAAACGCGACCCCGGAAAAATCGATTTTGGAAGCACCGGCAAAAATACCGACAAACGTTCCGACAATGATGGCAATTAAACCTGCGGGCAGACGAAACGGCATCTTGATTCCGGCCACCAGCCCGGCCAGAACAATCATTAAGGAGGCAAATCCGACCAAGGGATTCTCGAAAATTTTCGCTAAGGGAACTGTCGCTATCCAGACAATGGCGATGCCGGCCAACGTTCCCAGCATGCCGGCCCGTGGGGTCACCCTTTTTAACCAGGGGCCGATAATGCTACCCAACATTTCGATGATGCCCCCGATGAAAGCGGCCGCCATGCCGACCTGCCAGGCAATTATCGAAGCGTCCGGGTTGCCGGACGCTTTGAGGCCCCAATACACCGGCCCGATGATACCAAATAAATACACGAACATTACCGGTGTGCTGATGCCGTAAGGTAAGGCGGTCACATCGTTACGCTGCTCTTTGCGGGCCAGTCTCCGTGCCAGATAGACATAAAACGATAACCCCGCCAGCAAAGACACACCCAGTCCGGGCAGGATACGACCGAAAACGATCTGTTCGGGCATATTGAACACGAATAGACATATACCGGATAATATGACGATATTGGCCAAGTTATCGGCAAATAGCGCCCAGAAAGCCGTCAAATCCCTGCGATAGAAAAGCGGGTAGTGCAATTCTTTCTCCATTTTGTGCCTCCTTTTTGGTCTTCTTCGGGTTTTATCTGACAATATGTTGTAAGGAACGGAAGGTTTCAAGTGTTCCGCCGGAGGCGGATTCAGTTTTCAGCGATTAAAAAATTTCAAATAACAAAACACAAATAACAAACAAATCACAGTGACCGAAACTCAAAATTCCAAACAATTGGCGTTTGATCTTATTTGAGATTTGGATATTGGAATTTGGAATTTACCTGCCCTGTTAAATACGCACTTTGGACTTTCCGGTATCTGTAGCGAATGCGAGCTTAATC
>JBAVYC010001624.1:0-7957 GCA_049698595.1 Desulfobacterales bacterium
CCGCCGATCCAGGGGGCTAACTTATCTGTTTCCGGAAATATACATTGAATTTTTTTAATTTTATTGTATAGTAGGGGTCGTTGGTACAGAGGCTGTCAAAGCTAAAATACGGTAAAGCGGTCGACTACCGGAATCTGATTCAGATCGTCAGGTTAAATCTGGTACGCCTGGCAGGATTCGAACCTGCGGCCTACGGATTAGAAGTCCGTTGCTCTATCCAGCTGAGCTACAGGCGCACACAGCCCGATTTCATATCATAGGTCCGGTGTTCTGTCCATATGTAAATTGTTGCCGGATCCGGCTTTTGATGTCATTTTGGTCGACCCCGGTATCATAACATAATTTTAGAAAGGAAAATTTTTCCATTCATTCGGGCTTTGTTTATGAAGAAAAAAATCGCCATAAAAAAGAAAGCGCCAAAAAAGTCGGTAGTAAAAAAAAAGGCGGCTGCAACAAAGAGCAAGCGCTCAGCGCCGGAGCGGTCTGCCGATAAAGCCCTGGTAAAGTTTGATCCGCTTCAACGTTACTTAACGGAAATCAGTAATTACAAACTGTTGACCCGGGAGCAGGAAAAAGAGTTAGGTGTTCAAGTCAGAGAACATGGTGATAAAAAAGCTGCCTATCGACTGGTGACTTCCAACCTGAGGCTCGTCGTAAAAATTGCCCTGGAGTTTCAACGGGTTTGGATGCAAAACCTGCTGGATCTAATTCAGGAGGGCAATATTGGGTTGATGCAGGCTGTTAAAAAATTTGATCCTTATAAAAATGTCAAGTTTTCCTACTATGCCTCCTTTTGGATAAAAGCATATATTTTAAAGTTTATCATGGACAACTGGCGTCTGGTTAAAATCGGAACGACCCAGGGACAGCGCAAATTATTTTTCAAACTGAAAAAGGAAAAACAGAAATTAATTGATATGGGCTTTGAACCGAAGCCCAAACTGCTTTCGGAAAGGCTGGGTGTTTCCGAAAGAGAAATTGTCGACATGGACCAGCGCCTTGATGGCTGGGATGTTTCCCTGGATGCTCCGTTAAAGGAAGATTCGGATACGGAACGAATCGAATTTTTAAGCACCGCAACTGAATCCATAGAAGACCAGGTTTCCAAAAAAGAGATCGAAGCCTTGCTGCATAACAAAATTGCTGAATTCAGGAAAAAAATGACACCACGCGAAATTGAGATATTTGACTTGCGGATTTTTTCCGACAATCCGGTAACCTTGCAGGAAATCGGTGATCGATACGGAATTTCAAGGGAGCGAGTTCGCCAGGTGGAGAAGAATATCATAAAAAAGATGCGTGAATTTTTTAAAAAGGAAATCCCAGATTTTGCTTCTTATACTGAATGAAGGTGCAGCAGATAAAAGAGCAAATTTCACGACTGCTACCTGATTGAATTTCAAATTTATCGCTTCAGCACCTTCATCTTGCCGGCAACGAGACCTTTAAACTTAAATCATCGCTGTTCAAGTTCAAAGAACCCGATCCGTCTCAGGTGGAGCGCCCGACATAGAAATCGGATAATAAGCGATACGCTGCTAAGGTTTCGCAGTTTGACACTTGTGGTGGTCTTACATGAACCTAGCCGGTGAATTTATAGGATTATTTAACTAATGAAGATCTTTCGTCTAAAGCGAATCATACCAATATTTATTATTCTTTTTGCCGTCGGTTGCACGGCGAACCCAATCAAACCGACCCCGACGAAGACAAAACCCAATGGATTTTATGGCCCGGAGAATCAGTATTTCTACTTCACGGCGGCTCAGGTCCAACGTAAAAAAGGCAATCTGGATAAGGCCGTCGTGCTGCTCCAAAAAGCGATAAATCTCGATCCGGACTCCTCTTATCTGCAGCGAGAACTCGTCACGGTGTATTTGCAGAATAAGGAAAACGATAAAGCCATCGAGATTTTGGAGGAGATGCTTCAAAAAAATTCCAATGATTTAAAATCGCTCATAATTTACGGTGGTATCAAACAGGTTCGCAAAGAAAACGATGACGCTATTGCCATTTATGAAAAAATACTTGCCATAGACCCCAAACAAAAAAGAATTTATCCATTGCTGGGCGGTCTTTACATGGAAACCGGTGACCTTGAGCGTGCCGCAGGGGTCTTTAAGCGGGAGCTTAAAATTTTTCCCGGATCTTATACCGGACATTTCTATCTTGGTAGGATTTACGCCAAACAGAACAAACTTAAACAAGCGGAGACGGAATTTCGCGAAGCACTTAAATTAAGACCCGATAATACCGAACCCAGATTTGAACTTATAAATATATACAAGACCCGGGGTAAAACCAAGAAAGTCATTGGGCTGTATGAGGAAATTCTCCGGAGCCAGGCCGACAATGTGCGGGCAGCCATGGAACTTGGGTATTACTACCATCTGCAAGGAGAGAAAAAAGAAGCCGAGAAATACCTGACCAAGCTGGGACGAAGAAGTCAGGGTGAATTTGAGGTTATCATCAACGTCATTCAACTGTACGTCGACCCCCAAAAATTTGACGAGGCTTTGGTTGTCATCAACGGAATGCTGAAGGGCGCTCCAGATAACCCTGATATTCACCACCTCGCTGGAATCTCCTATTATGGAATTAAAAATAATGATAAGGCACTTTTTCATTTTGAAAAAGTTACACAGGAGTCCAGGTTTTTTCAGGATGCCGTGGTGCATGTGGCTTTTATATATCAGGATCAGGGGCAAAATGAAAAAGCCATCAAATTCTTGCATTCATCCATAGTAAAAGTTCCGGACAACTCTGATTTTAAATATTATCTGGGCACTTTTTATGAGGAGATCGAAGATTACCAAAGGGCCGTGGATCATATCAAGCAAGCCATTGAAATAGAGCCTGATAATCCCCGCTACTATTTTCGTCTGGGTGTCGTATATGACAAATGGAACCAAAAAGATGCTTCTATTGAAATCATGCAAAAGGTCATCACGCTCGATCCCAAACATGCCAATGCCTTGAATTATCTCGGTTATACCTATGCTGATTTGGGGCGGAATCTGGATGAAGCCGAGCGTCTGATCAAAAAAGCCTTGAAATACAAGCCCAACGATGGCTACATTACGGATAGTTTGGGGTGGGTTTATTATAAAAAGGGACAGTTTGACAAGGCCCTGGAATATATAAAAAAAGCTGTCAAATTAGTGCCGGATGACCCGATTATGCTGGAACATATGGGTGATGTTTACCGGAAGTTGAACGATAAACCGAACGCATTAAAATATTACCAAAAATCATTGAAAATTAAAGATAAAGATAAAGAAGCGCTGGAAGAAAAGATCCGGCAACTGAAACCAACCGGATCCTGACGACGACTGTCGGCCTTATCCATCCGACAAGTTGTAAATCCAGCGGACCCACCCCCTACCCAGAAAACGGGAAAATCCGACTTTTCACGAAACCTCAAATCTGATCTATAGACAGGAGCCCTGCCATTGCCTCGAGACAGTGAACCAATGAGAATCCCATGCTGTGGTCTGCGACCTGTGTTAATCATAGTTTTGGTAGCCGCTTTGCTGGCCGGTTGCAGCAGTTTCTCCCGCAAGACCTCTGAGCCCGAAGAATTGGCAGCGATGGTTGAAGCCCGGATGGTGCTCCTTGTCTTAGGCAGCCAAAATGAGAAGTTGACGAATTTTAAAGGTATCGGGAAAATCAAGGTTTGGCAAAATGGGGAAAAAAGAATCGATGAGAAAATCGCATGGGTCGGATCGGAAGCCGTCAAGTTAAGTATCGCGGTGTTGATTGCCGGGCATCCGGCTATAAAAATGGCAAGTGACGGAAAATGGTTCTATTACTATGAAGCGCGAGACGGAAAACCGTTTTATAAAAAGACCCGGGCTACAGATGCTAGCTTGCAGCGGATTGTCTCGGTACCTATTAAAATCAGTGATATTGTTCAGTTATTGGCAGGCCGGGCGCCGCTTCGCGAGCATCACGCCGCATGGTTGCACAGGCAGAGTTCCGGCACCGGCTATGTCCTGACACTAAAAAAACGGTGGTGGGGCATCGTTGAAAAGGTATATCTGGGTCAAGATAAAGCACAGGTCCATCAAATCGAGTTTTTTAATCGTGCCGGGGCACTGATTTATCGCGCACGCTTTGACGAAATCCAAATTATCAAAGGATATCGGGTCCCCTCCAGGTTGAGCATATCGAGTGATGAGGGGTTGGGTTTTCAACTCGAAATTCAACGTTACCTGGCAGATGTGCCTGTATCGCCTTCGATGTTTGTTTTAAATCCACCAGATTGAGGTTGTATATATTTTTGTTTCTCCGCAATGAAATAATTCTTGAGCCTTTGCTAATTATAATTTTCATTAATCCAGATTGTTAGAAGGTTATACTTAAAGTATGATTGCAGAAATATTAGTCATTGGAGACGAGATTCGATCGGGTGCACTAGTGGACAGCAACGCCGCTGAAATTGCCCAAAAACTGGAACAAACGGGTATCGAGGTTGCCCGACACAGTTCGATCGGTGACGATCCGGCAGAAATCGTCATTGTTTTAAAAGAAATCAGTCAACGATCCGATATTGCCGTGGTGGTCGGTGGACTGGGTCCGACCGCTGATGATTGGACCGCAGCCGCCGGAACGGCAGATGCGGTCGTGGGTTTTGATCCCCAGGCACAGGCAACGATTGAGAATTTTTTCAAGGCCCGTTACCGGTCGCTGACGGACGCCCATAAAAAACAAACGCGCCTGCCTGCCGGTGCACAATTTCTAAACAACTCTGTTGGTACAGCATTCGGATTTCAAATAAAAATAGAACGATGCGACTTTTTCTTTTTGCCCGGAGCCTCGTTTGAGATGCGGCGTATGCTAACGGATCAAGTCATTCCCCGAATCAAAAAGCTGCAGGGACCGAACCTAGGCGTTCGACGGATCGAAACCCTCACTATCTTTGGTCTGTCAGAATCCGCTACCGGCGATCAACTAGATGGATTTGAGCAACGATTCCCTCAGATAAAGCTCGGTTTTCGAACCGAATTTCCTGAAATTCAAGTGAAATTTTATGCCCACGGAGCCAATGAAGAGGGCCTGCGGGCAGAATTGGAAAAGGCTACCCGGTGGGTTTACCGTAAATTGGGGAATAAAGTGTTTTCAGATAGCGGTGAGTTCATGGCGGAAGTTGTCGGTCGTCTCCTGAGGCAAAAGAATGCCTTTTTGGCGCTTGCTGAAAGCTGCACGGGTGGCCTGATAGCGGATCTGTTGACCAATGTGCCGGGAAGTTCGGATTATTTCGTTTTTTCCGCGGTCACCTATTCCAATCAGCTGAAGACAAAAATCCTGGATGTCAATGCGCGGACCATAGATCGATTCGGCGCTGTATCCGAGCAGACTGCCAAAGAAATGGCCCGGGGAGTGCGGCAGGTCTCCGGTGCAACTTACGGTCTTTCCGTCAGCGGCATTGCCGGGCCGGGCGGCGCCACAGATGATAAACCTGTGGGAACAGTCTGCATGGGTCTTGCCGATGCTAACGCCGTTAACGGGTATCGGTTCAACTTTACTTTTGACAATCGCTGGATGAATAAACGCGTCTTTGCGACCGCGGCACTTGATTTGTTGCGGCGACATCTACTGGGGATTCCATGCTGATGCCGATGTTTTTTTATATTGCCGGTGGGATCCTGCTGCTCTATTTGCTTTTCACCTTATTTTTAACCTATCTTGTCCAACAAATTCCTCGCCATCCCGTGCAAGACACACCGGATTGGGGGAAGATCCTTGATACCAAAATACCCTCTGGCGACGGCGGTTTTTTGGAAGTCTGGAGGATAGAACCCGACGGACGCTCACGGGGTACGGTGATCCTTGCGCATGGATGGGGTCGCAACCGGGACCGCATGGTTTCGCGGGCCAGGTATTTTGGCCGCTGGAAGTATACCACGGTTATCCACAGCGCCAGGGATCACGGACAATCCAGCCCCCGCAGATTTATGAACGCGATGAAATTTTGCGAAGATATCGAAGCGGTACTGACTTGGGTGGACGAACCGGTTATTTTGTACGGTCATTCAGCCGGCGCAGCAGGAGCCATTATAGCCGCCGAAAGAAATCCGGATAAAATCAAAGTTCTTTTTCTGGAAGCGTGCTATGCGGATACCAAAGAGGCGCTCTTGAGCCTTTATCGGTGGGTCAATCCTTTATTCGGCATCGTCTTCGGACCGATGATACTATGCTGGATGAATTTATTTTACAGGAACCAGCTGGCCGCCGTGAGTCCGGCACGTCTGGCGCCGTCGTTGAAAATGCAGGTGATGATGATTCATGGCGAAAAAGATCGACGTTTTCCGCTGCAATTTGCCCGGAAGCTGAAAAACAGCTTTCCATCCGGGCAGGTCGAGCTTTACGTTGCACCCGGCGCGGGTCACAGCGATTCCAGTGGGACACCGGGTTATAGGCCGGCGGTGAAAATGTTTTTGGATCGATATGTGAAAGCCGACAGCTGAAAGATGACTAGGATTGCTGAATTGAGATAAAAAAATTCTGCACTCGAGACCGCGTTGAATAGTTTACGGGTTGACTGGTTGATTGGGAAAATTATAGTAATAATTTAAAAATATTACGGGTAATTTTTCACGACCCCAACCCTCGTTTAAACCATAAAGATGCTTCCCTGATAAAGGCTCTCTGGTGGGTTTTGTTGCTCATCGGGTGGTCACCGTTTTTTTGTTTAATCAATTTTTTGGGCTTTTTCACTAAACTATAAATTTCTTCGGCGTGGGAAACCGGAACGACATCATCGGCCTGACCGTGAACGATCAGGATATCACTAATTGCAGAAAGCCTGTCGCTGATGTCGAATCGCCTTTTTTTAGCGTCTAAAAAAATTTCCGAAATATCTGAATTTTCGGACACCGGGCGTCTATTTTCCAGAATATGGCTGCGAATGGGGGCGGCAAATGTGACCAGCGTATTGGCAACCAGTTCAGTTGCCACGTTCAGGCACACCGTACCGCCCATGCTGCTGCCAAACAGCCCAAAGCGGTCACCGGTATCCGCTGTGCCGGTGATGACAGCCACTGCATCAGCCAGGTCCCTGCTGCGGGCCTCAAGCGAAGTTACCTTTTCGAATTTACCTTCACTGCTGCCGCACCCGCGGTGATCGAAGCGGAAATAGGCGATACCAAACCGATTGCATTGATCGGCCAGTGCTAATTGTTTTGGGGACTTGCTGGTGCTGTATAATCCGTGGGCGCCGATCACAACAGGTGGACGTTTGGCGGCCGGCAGATGTAAATAACCCTTCAATTTAAAACCGTCTGATAAGAAGTTTATCTTTTTAATGATCGATTTTGCGGTGGTCATCTGCGTTTTCCTTGCTTGATTTATTCAGATTTCGTATAAACCCAACAAATTGGTTAAGAGGTTGACGGTTCAACGTTCAGGGTTGAAAAAAACATATAGCTCACATCAAAGGGATTGTGCCTTCATCTGGTTATCAATCCGTATCACTCAGTGGATATGACGGGTATACCAGATTTTGATTATTAAAGGGAGCAGTATCCATCGGTTTTAACCTTTGAATCCTGAATCCCGAGCCTTGAACCATTCAGTTTCGGAAATGCATCCAGAAAGCAATAACAACGGTGAGGCATGAAAATTAAAAGGGGTCTGCAAACGGAGGTTGAAATCACGGATGTTGCTTTCGGGGGCAGAGGGCTGGCTCGTTTGGATGGTATGGCCGTGTTTGTCGATCAGACGGTACCCGGTGACCGGGCCATAATCCGCATTGTCAGGAAGAAAAAAAATTACGCTGAAGCCCGGGTGATTGATCTGATCCAATCTTCGCCCGACAGAATTATCGCACCTTGTGAATACAGCGGTTTTTGCGGGGGCTGCAAATGGCAATTTTTAAAGTACGAACAACAGCTTATCTACAAAAGGCAGCATGTTCTGGATTCCCTTGAGCATATTGGGCGCATTAAAAACACGC
>JBAVYC010001625.1:0-2348 GCA_049698595.1 Desulfobacterales bacterium
CTTTACCATCGTGGAAATAAACATCGGCTGATATAGCTGATGATCGTCGGCCCGCATGACGACTTTACCGTAATAGGTGTCATGCTCCATGCCCTCCAGCGCATATGCCACAGCTTTGGGCTCGGCCTTGCCGGCTTTGTTGAAGGCCTTGACCAGCATTTCCATCATGGTACGGATGCGCCCGTAGTAGAACTCCAGGCGTTCGTCTTTACCCACGGCATATTTTTCCTGAAATCCGACATAGAAATCCTTGTCGGCCGGCTGGTTTTGTTCGTTCCACAGGTTATTATGCCATTCGGTAACCTGCTTGACACGATTTTCACCGGCAGCACCGATGCCGGACGGGCCACCCAGGCCGCCGCCGTAGAAGGTATAGAATTCGGCTTCAAGGCCGGCTTCCTTGGCCGCCTTGACCAACAGCTGCATGTCGGCCCCCCAGTTGCCCGTGACCACGACGTCGGCACCCGAGGCCTGGATCTTAGCGATGTAAGGCGAGAAATCCTTCACTTTTCCCAGGGGATGAAAGGTATCTCCCACGATTTTGATGTCCGGACGCTTGGCCTTTAGCATCTCTTGGATGACTGCGCTGCAGGAATGGCCGAAAATATAGTCCTGGTGAATCAGATACACATTTTTTACTTCCGGGCGGGTCTTGATGTGCTCGGATATGGCATCCATTTTGATGGTCACGTGGGCGTCAAAGCGAAAGTGCCAGAAGCTGCATTTCTCCTCGGTAAAGGCCGGAGTAACGGCTGCATAATTAAAAAACAGGACCGGATCATCAGGATTTCGTTTGTTGTGTTTGTTGACCGCTTCGATCAGTGCGCCGGCAATGCTGGATCCGTTGCCCTGGGTAACGAAACGGATACCCTGGTCAATGGCATTTTTGAGCTGTACTAGCGCTTCCTTGGCGCTGATCTTGTCATCAAACGGGACAACTTCAAATTTTTTACCGCCCAACACCCCACCCTTGGCGTTAATCATATCAACCATGTACTGGAAGTGTTTCTGGCCGGCATCACCGACATTGCCGAAAGGACCGGTTAACGGGTCGATGTAGCCGATTTTGATGTTATCTGCGGCCATGGCGGGCCCCAGGCAGAGTGAGATCAAGGCAACACTGGCCATAGTCAAAAATAGTTTTCTAAACGTCATAACTGCCTCCTTTCATCTGTTGAACATTAGTCTTGAGTTGTGGAAATTCCGGGTCCGGTTATTGCTGTTTGACAATTCTGCGTTTGATTTGTTCAAAATTCATCGGACCTTTGGGACTCCCGGTATAAAGAACGATTAGGGTTTTCAGTGGCTCATCGCCAATCGGTTCAGCGGTATGGGCAACACTCGAATCAAAATATAAGCAGTCGCCCTTTTTAAGAACAAACTCTCTGCTGCCATATTTAAACCGCATTTGTCCTTGCAGCACAAACAGCATTTCTTCCCCATGGTGTTGAAATGTATGTTTGAGCGCATCATCGGAAGGATAGGACAGGATAAACGGCTCCATGTGCTTATTGGGATAAGGATTGGCCAGGGCTTCATAGGCATAGCCGAATTCCTCACCGGTTTTGGCCATCAGGGCTCTTTCATTTTGCCTGACCAGACAAATAGAATCATTTATGGTCTCCTCGCCCAGAATAACTGAGACAGAAACACCTAATTCTTTTGCAATGACACTGAGGGTAGCCACCGGCGGGGCTTTATCTGATTTTTCGACCTTGGAGAGATATCCTTTGGAATAGCCGGTTCTATCAGCCAGCATTTGCAGGGTAAAATTCTTTTTCAAGCGGTATTTTCGAATTCTTTTACCGATTTCGGCTTCGTTGATCATTTTATTCCGAATGAATTGTTGACCGCTAAATTACCGGTTTAATATTTCCAGGCTATACCTAAGTGGAAAAATGTTATCCATAAAGAAACAAATGCCATAAGATTTCGATTGCTAATCGACACGGTATCTAATATCCAATTGTTGATTATCGGAAGATAATTATGTGTTTAAATCTACATTGTCAATTCTTTTTTGAAAGTATATAATCTCATAATTTTGCTATCCTGGAAACTTTTTCAGAATATTATCATCATCTTGGGTTTTTAAGAGTACTGTTTTTTGTTAACAATAAGGAAACATATTCTGCCAATATTTCCGAAGTCTGCATTTTCCCTTGACATCGTGGGCACCCGGCGCAGTAGAATCATCTTTAGAATCTAATATGAAGGAGGAATTCCAATGCCAATGATGACAGCAGACCAATACGAAGAAAGCCTCAGACGCTTAAATCTGGTGGTCTATATGTTCGGGAAGCGATTGGAAAATGTGGTCGACGACCCCATTATCCGCCCTTCCATGC
>JBAVYC010001626.1:0-2171 GCA_049698595.1 Desulfobacterales bacterium
TAAATAACCAGTACAAAAACATTATGGGGCAGAGCCGTTCAAAAAATGAAACGATGGACGGAGAAAGCACATCAGACGCCGATCAGAAGACAATAATAAAGCTGAATGAAGAAAAATTTGCCGAAGAGAATACCCAAACGAATTTATTCGAAGAACTTCCGCAAGTAGACGATGTTGCGGAATTGGGTGCGCGGGTTACCAAAACACTAAGGGTGGACATGGCGCGGTTCGATGATCTGGTCAACCTGTCCGGTGAGCTCATTATCGCCTTGAGCGCATTTGACCAAAAAATGGAAGTCTTTACCGATTCCGTAAATGATCTTGAATTATATCGCGAACGTCTCAAACAGATTGCACGAGATCTGGAGGTCAGCTATGAAGTCGAAGCCCTTGAACAGCTAAGGGCAATACCTGAATTTTCTGCAGCAAATAGTGCAAAAGCGGTGCATACAGGGGATTTTGACGAATTTGATACATTGGAGCTGGATCGATATTCCGAATTAAATCTAATTATCCGCAAGTTAAATGAATCCGCTGTCGATGTTGGTACACTCCACACACAATTGTCAAGCCTTTACAGCGATTTCGACGGCCGCCTCACCCGACAACGCGTAATTCTCAGTGAGCTTCAGGATAAGATGATGCGGGTTCGCATGACCCCGATTTCGATTATTACCAATAAATTGCATCGAACCGTGCGGGAGGTTGCCGGCAATCTGAACAAAAAGGTCAAACTGGTCGTTACCGATGAAGACATTGAACTGGATAAACTGATTTGGGAAAAAATTGCAGACCCGTTGATGCACTTGCTCAGAAATGCCGTCGATCATGGCGTTGAATCACAGAACTTGAGGCTGTCGCTGGGGAAACCATCGGTTGCGACTATTAAACTGGAGGCTTCGCGTGAAGGAAACCAGGTGGTGATCCGCATAGCGGATGATGGAGCCGGCCTCGACTACGCCGCCATTCAGGCGACGGTACGCAAAATGCGGCTCTCTGATAGAGTCGACGAGTTGTCCGCCGATGAGCTGTCCCAGTTTATTTTCTATCCCGGTTTCAGCACGCGCCAAGAGATCAGCGAAATCTCGGGCCGCGGTGTGGGGATGGATGTGGTTAAAGAAAATATCCAGAATATTAAAGGCATTATTCGGGTGGCATCTGAAAAAGGACAAGGGACAAAGTTTACCATTCGCATCCCCTTAACCCTGGCGGCTGTGCAGGCGTTGCAATTTACCGTCGGAGGACAATCCTATGCCGTCGCTTTAAATGAGATCGGCGAAATCATCCGGATAGACCCGGAAAACATTCTTGGGCCCAATCAAGACGCTTTGAGGATAAATGACGAGGTATTACCGCTTTTTCACATGGCAGATCTGCTGAGTGCCGAAAAAAGAGACGCAGATTCTGTGCCGTCCGGGGATTATCCTATAGCATTGGTGGTTGAAACCGGTGGTCGCCGGGGGACACTCGTGATTGATAGCCTGGTGGGTCAAAAAGAAATCGTTATCAAAAGTTTGGGCTCACATCTACGGTATGTAAAGGGGGTGTCCGGCGCAACGATCATGGGTGACGGCAGTGTGATCCCCATTTTGAACTTAGATGAATTATTGTGGTCCCAGCCGAAAATGCTAAAAGAAACTCATACGGATAAGGAGCTTATACTAGAAAAGCCCCTTAATATAATGGTTGTGGATGACTCGGTGAGTATCCGGCAGGTCGTCTCCCGACTTATGGAAAATCAGGGGTGGAAGGTACTCGCAGCCAAAGACGGCATCGATGCTCTGGACAGGCTGAGTGAAAGTCGTCCGGACCTGATTGTGCTTGATATCGAAATGCCTCGCATGAACGGCTATGAATTTTTAGGAGCCCTCAAGGCCCGAAGTGGGTTTGAGGAAGTCCCGGTTGTGATGCTGACATCGAGAACCGCGACCAAGCATCGGGACAAAGCCAAAGCTCTGGGAGCCAAAGGATTTATTGTCAAACCATATAATGATGATGAATTTGTGCGTTTAATCATAGAACTCACAGGTAGAGGATCAAGATAAGTAAAAAGAGAAATCGTCGGCGGTTAAAATATCAATTTCACCCTGATTGCGATTTTAGTAAAATTTTATTCCGCAGTCTGATTGCTTTTTTATCGCTTAATATAGAAAACATTGTTGTGTGGAGGG
>JBAVYC010001627.1:0-3214 GCA_049698595.1 Desulfobacterales bacterium
TGCGATAATACTCCATATTGTTTCTAAAGGAATTATTAATTATTGGGCTATAAAATACGAGCCGCTCAGTACTTCTGGGCGGCTCTTCTTAGTGTGCAGATATCATGTTTTAGTATCTGTATTAAATTTGCTCTTTCAAAATTACAGATACTGTAAACTTACACCCACATTGAAAACCATCCAAATAGTAGTGATATCCAACTACCCATAGACTTTTTAACTCAACTTTCTGCCCCATAAAATTAAGCTTGGATCAGGGCAAATAAAAATATAAGTGCGCTTAATCAATATCCCTATCTGCGCACCCATCATCTAACAACCCTCAACCTATGGCTCTCCCTCAACCGCTTCCAAAGCTTCTCAATTATCACAGTGGGAGCATGGTCCGGATCAATATGCGTATCACCAGCCGCCCTTTTGCAAGAATATAACAATTCGGCATTCCCCGTCCATACGCAAAACTCACTTCCGATGTATGATCCCAGAGTGATTTGAAGAGTCATCAGATCCCTCTTAACATTTTTTGCAATGGTGGTTTTATCCTTTAGCGGCAAATCAGCGATAAGTCTTTCCACCGCCTCATCAACAGTTTTAGGTAGCTTCTCAAGATTTCTAATTTGATCTGCCTTGTGGATCTTATATGCCATATCGAGTATTTTGAATACATCATTGTATATTGCTGGGTCTTTGCTTGCCCTGGGACCGGCGACATTTAGAATTTTTATATGATGAAATTCGATTGATGATAAAATTTCGTAAGCGGCATCATAGGAAGTTTGAAGTTTCAAATCAATATGAACCAATTTTTTCTTATGTTTTAGAACCATTTTGCGGGTATATTCAGTTCCACCCGTCGGTTTGCCCCTGGAAAATATTAATGTTCCATCCGAATCAATAACATTTTGTTCAGTACGTTTTGGATAACTGGATGTGGGCATCTCCTGGAGTTGATATTTTTCTGGTAATGGTCCGTCTTCCGCAAGACGTCCTTTTGGAATCCAACCACCGTGGGGAATGTTGAATTTCAGGGCAAAATCAAGAGCCGCTCTATCGACTCCGCTTTGAGCTCCAGATATAATTTTTGTAATCATTTTCTCAAGTCTGTTTACTAACTTGCTTCGGTTTGCTGTCTGATTTTATTGGAGCAGATGAAATATTTAATGTTATATTGCCGTCCGACACGATTAGTTCATAATCGACAATAACTTTTTTAATATCCGGAAAATATTTCTTTTGTCTTTCCGCTATTAAATCACTGAGGTATAAAATAGAACCAACCATTTCAGCTTCTGCATCCGGCGGTGACAATTTATCAAGCATCTCATCTTGGAATTTTTCTCGCTCATCATCTGGAAGCATAAGTCTATTCCACTCAATAGTTGTTAAAGAAATAATGGTCTTTATTCGTTTGTCGTCATCACCATATTTCTTTAGGAGTGGCTCAGCAAGCTTTAATATGACAGCAGACATCTTCACACCATCCGGTGAATCTCTATATTCAATGCCTTCTGTGGATATCCCTTTTTGCTTAAATCCACTTTCAACTTTTTGCTGAAGTCTTTTATAGTTGGGATTTAATTTTTTATCCGGTTTCTTCTTTTTTTGTCTTATTTTTGCCTGCCTGTTGGTAATGCGTGATTTCTTTTTACCTCTTTTCTTAGACATTTTTTGTTATCTCTCAATTATTGATTTAACTGCGGCACATACCTGAATGAAATCGACCAATAAATGTTTTTTTTCAATGGTTAGATTTTATTTGACCACTCTCAACCTATGAGTTTCCCGTAATCTATTCCATAGCTCTCTTATGATAACAGTAGCGGCGTCAACCTCATTTAATGTTTCTCTGGACTTTGAAAGGCAATCTTTCATGAGCACTTTGTTTACGCTAACGGCTTCGCTCCATCTTGGGTGCTTCGAGATGCATCTAAGCGTTGCGTCAATTGCTGTTTCTGTGAGGTACATTGTGACGCCTATCCAAGAAAAGAACGTCGGTTCGTCGCTCCGAATGCCATTGCCAATCTGTGATATGTTTACGTATCTGAAATTTTGAAAGAGCGAATTTGTTACAGATACCATAGCAGCTTATCGGATTTAGAGAGCTGGGAGATCGAGTGGTCAACTCTCATTAATGATTATTGTGATTCGGTTTATTTATGTTTCTCAAATACCGTTACACCGTCTTTAACCACATATTGAATGTTTCTGACCGCGCTAATTTCTGTAATTGGATCACCTTTGACTATTGTAAAGTCAGCATACTTTCCCGTTTCAATTGAACCCACCTTATCAGACATGCCGATTATATTCGCATTTACTGAAGTCGCGGCTTTTAATGCCTCGGAGTTGGAAAAACCTGCTTTAGTTAAATGCTCCAGTTCCTTATAGTAGAATCCAAAAAAGCCTAAACCCGTTCCGCAAGTGTCAGTTCCTACACCGATCTTTCCGCCGGAATTCTTTATGTTTTCAACATTTTTCAATACTACCGGATAACTTTCTTTAAAAAGATTAATATCCGGATAAAATTTTTTCATATAGTCAGAGGGCGGATAAGGTTTTATCAACATTTTTTCCACTTCATGAATCGATTGCCGTAACGGTTCTGGCATAAAATCCTTCTTGCCATCACTGTTTAACCAGGAAAGCATATTTTCAATTTCAAACGCATCACCGAAAACTTTCAAAGTGGGTACAATAGCCATATTCTTCTCAATGAATAGATCAACGTCTTTCTGATTGAGCAAACCGGTAGCGCAGTGTTCGAGTGTGTCCACACCAATTTGGGTGCCTTTTTTGAACCCCTCAATTTCTGTGTGATGCATCGCCAAACCTACGCCCCTTGTGTCGGCTGTATCCCGTAACGCTCTAAAACATTCATCTGAAAAGTTGCTCAATTTCCCGTGAAATAAAAAAGACTCTTCGGAGTATTGAGTTTTAAGCCAGTTTGCCCCCTGATCGACCAACCGGTTGCCAACTTGCCTTGCCTTTTTGGGATCGCTTAGTCGTTCTACAAATTGACCACCTGCCATAAAAGCTTCGAAGAAATTTAATGTCGGTGCCATTTCAGGTATGCCATCATGACTTGTAATAAAGGAGGTGGCGGTTACAATTCTTGGTCCAATAACTTTTTCACTATCTATATTTTGCCTCCATTTGTTGATCTTTTTTGGAAATGCGCCCATATCCCGAACAGTAGTCACGCCATACTTTATAC
>JBAVYC010001628.1:0-4337 GCA_049698595.1 Desulfobacterales bacterium
CATTAAGCATTCGTTTATCCCCAACCCGGACAAGCCGGAATTGAAAATTGAAGATTGAAGATTGAAGATTGAAGATTTGTGGTATTCTATCTATTTTATTTCGCCGCCAGCATCATAAAACCACGAATCAGATTCTCACAAGCGCTATCTTTCGGAAGGTTATTATGAGAAACCCTCTATGCGACCAACTTCGCTTCAAAGCGACAGACTCTATCTCCGGAGCACCAGCAATCGATTTCCTTGGCGCTAAAGTCTTTTCCGGTGTACTCGGAAAACAACCCGCTGATAAAGCCCTCATCGTAGGTACAAATCGTTTCATCACTGGTCGGCAGGCCGGAGCAATCCAGATCTTCAGCGACGGTCAGGGTGAAGGTCATTTTTTCAAGGTCAGCTTCTTCTATTCTCAATATGCCGATTTTAAGATTTTTGATTAATCCCTGCAGTTCGACAACGAATTCATTAAAATCATCTTTTTGGGTGATCAATTCTTTGCAAAACTCTTTTCCGGCATGCTGGCCGGCCTCGTAAAAGATCCGGTCGGCGGTTTCAGCATCATAGTTTTTTATGAGCACATCTCTGAGGGTAAACTGCATCAGCCTGTAAACACTCACATCCATGGTATTGCCGAGGTTGGGACGGCCTTCGCCGATATTGCCAATCATGCTCCAATCGAATTTTAGTTCTTCTCTTTCTTCTTTAAACATCTTGGGTCCTCCCTAAGGTAATTAAATGTTAAGGATCGCTTCCATTTTTAAAATCCTTGTCATAGCGCTTTTCAACATCAAACCATCACTCCATTTTCCCAAAACCCATCATTCCAATATTCCAAACTTCCATCATTCCAATTAGGGCGAAGCCCCCTTGCTTTATTTGACAATCTTGTACTTTTTATCCTGATTTAATTGGCACAGCAACTCGTTGATCTCTTCTTTCAGTTGGATCATCATTATTTCCCGTCCAATCGCCAACTTATTGAACCGCTCCAGTTCTTCAAAATTGCGCCTCAAATCCTTTTCAATGTGCTTGCGATCGGTGATATCTTGCTTCACCTCAACGAAATGGGTAATTTCGCCTTCGTGATTTTTGATGGCTGAAATAGAAGTACTTTCCCAAAATTCTTCATCGTTTTTCTTGCGGTTGAGAATTTGTCCCCTCCAGGTTTTTCCGGAAAGAATGGTTTCCCAGAGATCTTTGTAGAATGAATTGGGATGATTCCCTGATTTTAAGATGCCTGGATTTTGTCCGATGGCCTCTTTTGCGGAATAACCGGTCACTTCACTAAAACTCGGGTTGACATATTCAATGGTTCCCTTTTTATCGGTAATCATCACCGTAATCGGGCTGTGCTCAACAGCTTCCGACAGTTTCCTCAGCTCGGCGGTTCGCTCCTCCACCCGCTTTTCTAAATCTTCGTTCAATTTCTTGATCGATTTCATCTGGGATGCGGTCTTTTCTCCCATCTCATCGAGCACATCGACGAGGGGGCCAAACTCACTGTAGGGAGTGCCTTGTTTGAACGCATCGAACTCACCGGCGGCATAGGTGTCGACCATTTTGATAAACCGTGACATCGGCTTTTTTAAGAACTGCCGCAACAGGACACTCGTCATCACCAGCAGGGTCCCTATCATGATAATGATGGTCAGGCCAAATGACTGGAATAGCTGTCGATTAACGGCGGTGTAATAGCCTGAAGACAGCCCGATATGGACACGGCCAATAAGGCTGTCTTCATATAAAATATCCCTCGATTTCGAGACAACCAGCCCTTGATCAGCTTTTTCTTTTTTAAATAATACAGCGCCTTTTTGATCCTCCACCAATAATCTGGCAATAAACTCGTTTTGGGCATAGGATGCACAGATCGCTGCAATCGTCTCTTCGGAATAATTCCAGAGCGGAACTTTTAAAGCATCCGTTAACGCAGAAATATATTCTTCCGCTCTTGTTTCCAATTCGGCTTTGGCCTCGCGGGAGGAAAGAATGAAATTCACACCCAGGCTCAATCCGGCCACCAGAACAAGCGTAATGATTAAACCAACTGAAAGCGTTCGGGAAATTGAGCGCGGTTTATAGGATTCTAAATTTTGCATTCTTTCACCACAATATTTATTGAGCATTCACTGTAGTCTGACACCAAATAGACAGAAGCCATGACCGGTAAGTTTTTCACGGGCTGTATTTTCCTTCCAATAAATCATCCCTAAACTGATCATATAACCCTTCTTCTTTCAGTTTCGCAAGCCCGTCGTTAAAAATCTGCAGAAGATTTGCAGAATCATGTCTGCTCCTTGTAAACGCCAGGTGACCCGTTATATTAGATAGTGGTTTTAGGTGATATGTTAATAGCTGGGATTTGTCTGGATCAAACTCCTTTTGAAGCAGGCTAAATCCATTCACTAAACCAGATGGAAAAATATCAATTCTGCCGGCCAAAAGCTTTTTAAAATTTTGCATATCGCTGTCTGCTAAATCAGCTTTTAATCGTTTTGATTCTATCGCCTGCCAAAATTCTTTGGTATATGTATATCCTCTTGTCGCTCCAAATTTGTAATTTTTCAGATCATCCAGAGTTTTCCAATCTTTAACTGAATTTGATTTTAAATGGAAAAAAACAATTTTCTCCTCACTGATGGGTTCGCTTAAATAAAATTCTTTTCCCCTATTCTTACTCCAATAAACATAGGACAGAGCCGAATATTGCCCATTTTTAGTTTCTATAACACCTCTTTTAAATGGGAGATATGTAAACTTGACAGAATAGCCTTTGCGCCGAAATGCTTCAGAAACCACATGGTTGAAAAATCCATTAAATTTCAAATTCTTCCCTGCCCAGGGAGAATACTCTTGCGTTGCAATAGAAATTATTTCCTCAGCTGAGGCGCTATTAACAATAAGGTTGCTTCCAACAAATCCTATAATTGCAAAAACGACTACAAGCACAATTGAATAAAAAAAATTGGATGACTTCATGGCATATCTCCTTACGAGCAGAACCAGCAGTGACAGGCCAAGGCCGTTGCAGTATCGGCTGAGGCAGCTCGAGATAAATAGTATGGGTTTCATTGTACACCTAAGGGTTTCACCCTTGAACCTCGTACACCTTGTAACTACCTATCGGCGAATTCCGTCTTTCACGCAGCATGCACCATGCATGTTTCTACCTGGCAGGGAGCTTAACCCTAAACACCCTAAAATAAAAGTGCAAATTGATCAAATTAGTCCAGTTGTTTGTATTCTCTTAAACCGTCTTTTTTTTGTGTCAAAAACATCATTTTAAGACCCAAAAAAGGTACATTTTTTACCATACATCATTAATTGTCAAGCATTCACCGTGGTCCGACCCAAAATCGAGTAACACTAGGAAAAATACAGATAACTTACCAAATTTCATAAGAACGCCTCCTGCTGCTTTTAATATGGATCCAAAGAGGTCCACTTTGGGTTCTGTGTTTGGATACCAAAAGTTCGTCCTTGACTTTATATGTGCTGATGATTTCAGAGGAATTTCAATGCGTAATCCTAAAGTCAGGATAATCAACATGCTTCTAATGCTTTAGCTAATTTTTGGATACCATCCAGGTCTAAGTCCTCTGCCAATTGAACAATTTAGCTTGATAAACCGGACCAAGAGGTTGGTCAACAATCTCTTTTGCACGCGCCGGAGACGGCGACAGGATTTTGATGCAGGTGACCACTGCGTCGGTTCACAATGCAGCCGGTGAAGTGATCGGTGGTGTTGAAATGTTTCGGGATGTGTCGTCGATGCTGGTGGATCTCAAACAAGCCAAACAGATTCAATCTCAGAACCTTGAACTGGATCTTTTCGATGATCCACGTTTGCGGTTCTCGACGTTTTTACTTGCCTTTTGTAGAATTATTACAATTTTATATTATTTCAGAAATCCGGATAATATTCTGATTCTATAATATATTTGTTCAGCTAACCTTAAATTGTCTGTCCATTTTGGCATGAAACCTGAAAATTTTCGGTCACTTTAGCTGTTTGTTCTGCTATATCAGTCCGGTATAACGAAGCACTGAAGTAAAACTATAATTCCCTATATTTTAAAGGTCCGGCCGGTCTTGAATTTGCCGAAGATTTCGCCATCCTTCCTTCAATTATTGAAGGACCTGAGAACGGAAGTATTCCGAAAAATGTATGAACAGCCAATCCACCCTAAGAACCTGTGGCTGGAACAGGATCCGCTGCCCCATGAAAAGGTGGATGAAATTTACCGTGAGAACATCCGCTGTCTGATCAAGCGCGGTTCTTTCACTGGGATAAAAATTAGTTTGAGATGTCAACAGATATTAACAGCACCATTTTATTGTGC
>JBAVYC010001629.1:0-1550 GCA_049698595.1 Desulfobacterales bacterium
GGCGATAACGGTCAGCGACCCGCCGTCTCCGACATAAATCCCTTGGAAATCGCCGACGCCGCGAAAGGCTACCTGCCGCCCGCTGATCACCGGGACGGTGAAAGTACTGAAAGGTTTAACACTGCCGGGTTGGGTATCCTTCCTATCGGCCACCTTCACCAGCGTCCCGTCGATGCGGGCATAAACACCGATAAGAGCGCTAGCCCCGGCACGAAATGCGACGTTCTGCCCGCTGATGTCAGGGTCACTGAAACTGCCGCCGGTGAATACTATTGGTTCTGAGCCTGGGATCTCGGTCGTCGTGTCGGCCACAAGTTCATTGACGCCTCCTATTCTGGTAAATATGCCGTTCACCCCCGGTCCAAAGGAAACGTTGGCATCATATGCCATGTTATTCCCTTGACGGCTTACATGAGCGATGGTGGAGAAGACGCCCCCCCCCGGTGCGGGTTGACCGAACCCAACGGTCTTGCTCAATCCGCCGGCGTCGGTGGTGTAGATCCCGTGGTTTCCGCTTGAAGGTTTATTAATAATAGTGTTAAAGACCCCGCCGCTGAATGCGAAATCCTTGGCAATAGTATCAATAGTGCCGCCACCAGTGAGAGGATCACCCACAGCAGCCACAGAGTTGAGGGTTTTGCCATCACCGACGAAAATACCTTCCGTGCCACCGCCTTCGCCGTAGAAGGCGACTCTAAGGCCATTGACGGCCGGCTCGGAGAGGCTGAGGGCCTCAAAAGTGCCGCCGTTGCCCCCCGGCACAGGAGTGGCGGTATCGGCTATTTTTACAAAAGTGTATTCCGGACACTCGGTCTGTCCAAAAGCCGGAGTAAGGCAGGAAGACAGCAGGATTAAGGCAATATATGTATGAAACCGTTTCATGGAGAACCCACCTTTCACCTAGGAAGAATAAAGGTTAAACAGCGGCGAGCGAGGCGGCTCTACAATCGCCGATATTTCATGAAAGACTGGTGCCGTCGCCGCGCAGTAAATCAGCAGTTAAGTGTGTTCAGTGCCCACATGCTGCTCGGCTGCCGAGACCTTGTTTTCCATCGACTCGCATTATATCGGCTTCCGCGGCACTGAACCGGTTTTGAGCAGTGATAACAAACAGAGCCGTCAGCAATGATTTTGGATTGTCTGACAGAATGATCACTGCATTGTCTACGACCCTTGCCCCATTTGCTAAGATTAGGGGCATAATATTAACATAAGATCAATGATATGTGTGTCAACAAATAACTATAAGATTTGTATCAAGGTTGGGATGATAACAGGATACACTCATACCCATGAACCTTTTGGAACGTATGGAGGTATTGAGCAGTCGCCCCCAAGGATGATCACGAAATCCGTTTCCTCTTGAATCGAGATTAACTTTTTGGCTGTGTATCTGGAGATTTCCTTCCATGCATTAAGGTTGAGGATCTTGGTGCTCGGATCTCGATACCCGTCAAAGGCAGGAATTAAAAGATCGCCAAAATCCAACAGTGCATCACCACTGCGTATTTTTAACCTCGTTAGACCTGCCTCTCGAAATGCTGCTGCAG
>JBAVYC010001630.1:0-1889 GCA_049698595.1 Desulfobacterales bacterium
CCGAGAAATAAATGATCGGCCGAATCTGGTATTCTTATTAATGGATAGTTGAGATTTGGGGTTTTTTGCGTTTGAGATATCCAAAGCTTATCTTCATCTATTTCGATAACCATCGAATTAAAACTACTGGCAGTTATGTCAGATATTGAAAAGTGTTATATTTTTCAACTTATCTCAAATTATTTGAATTTTGGATATTCGATGCAGCCTCAAGGAATATATGACTGACTTTGTATTGTTCCAATTATCTCTCTTGGCAAGCCTGTTTACAATTCAATATTGCACAGGTCTTCTGGTTCGTCATAAGGGGGTTAAGGTGAACTACACGCGTAAGATTAACCATTTTGCTCTGTTTTTTGTTCCAGTCTTTTTAAGATCCGTTTTTCCCCATGAACAATCTTTAGTGCGGTTTATCATTGGTTGTGTAATCGGGACCCTTATTCTATTAATTTATTGCAAGCCGATACGGAATAAAATGTCGATGATTGCCACCATGTTTCTTTCATTTGACCGTCCGGAAGACCGCCCTAATACGCTGTGGTGGCTATTCACCCAAATCCTTGTGAGTTATATTATTTTTGTTCCTGCGGTGATAGTCTTTGTGCTAAGCGGGTTGGAGGGATTGATATGGATTCCGCTTTTAATAGTAGCCTTCGGGGACGGATTAGCAGAACCTGTCGGCATACGGTTCGGCAGGCATAAATACGCAACCTATGCATTTTTTTCAAAAAAGAAATATGTTCGTTCCCTGGAGGGGAGTGCGTGTGTGATTCTTGCCAGCACTATTGTGGTTGCCGTTTTTCATTCTTCATTTACGCAACTGCAATTCATCATTGCACTGATTATCATTCCTGTCCTCATGACGCTCGTTGAAGCGTTTTCGCCCCATACATGGGATTCACCCACACTTTATCTGGCAGGATATAGTGCGCTGTATGGAATAACTCGAATTGCGTAAATTTTTGGATTTCTACTATGTATTTACAATTAAATAAGTAGCTTAAACAATTTGATACTCAAAAGATATCTTCACTTTGGTCATCATAAAAAAAATGCCAATTCCCGGCTTGTTGGCAGTCGTAGATTTTGCCATCCATTTCAATTAAAACCTGCAAAGCTGTAACCGGATCTGACAAAGGCATATGATAATATTTTTTCAAATAAGCGATTTCAAATATCCTTTCCAACTCCCAGCGTCTCATATTCAAGTCATCCATTAATTGTTGTTGACACAACACGTTGAATCATTCAGTCTGCGGAATGGATTTCCCGGGGAACCTGTGAAAGCGGAGAAAGTTGATGATGTTGAATGCGGAATCTTTTCGACCGGCACTCTATCTGCGAAACGGCCACCTTCAAACCATTTTAGCCAGCAGCTCCTTTCGTGCCTGGGGTAAAAACCCCATGTTCGATGCTGCCCGTGAGATGATTCTTTCAACTTCCGGGGGCATCCGGCTCCTTGGATTTTATTCCTCTCAAAAATGCAAAAAGAGCAAAGGGCTGATTGTTTTATTGCACGGCTGGGAGGGCAGCATTGCCTCCACCTACATATTGTGCACCGGCAATGCGCTGTACGGGCGTGGTTATGATATTTTTCGACTGAATTTCAGAGACCACGGTGACAGCCACCATTTGAATCAGGGTATTTTTTATGCCGTGCTGCTTGAAGAGGTTTTCCAGGCGGTCCACCAGCTTTGCCGGAGCCTCGAGCAGAAACCGGTTTTTCTGACGGGATTTTCCCTTGGCGGTAACTTTGCGCTGCGGATTGCCCGCAAAATGCTTCAGACTCCGATTGAAAACCTGTGTCATGTGGCGGCCATCAGCCCGGTCCTGGACCCGGCCAAATCAACCTCTAAAATTGATCAATATCCATTGATTCGGATCTACTT
>JBAVYC010001631.1:0-1936 GCA_049698595.1 Desulfobacterales bacterium
ATGTATTTCACACCCCTCGAAGCTGCTTATGTGAGTCATTTTCGTTTTTCCGTTACCGGCAACAAAAGGATGGATAGCTACTTTTTCGAGCAGGGCAAGGATAGCTACGTCCATCCGGGCACTATCCGATCAGGGTTTGTGTTCACCAACCTGGACGAAGGCACTAAATCCTTTGTGGTCGATCTGGTGGGAGAAGACGGGCAGGTAAGAACCTTCACCTTTTTCATTCCCGTCCCAGGCTTAAAGATCGATCACAGCAAGATCGACTTCAAGGAACTCTATCCGGCTGACATGTGGCAAAATTTCGAAGACGAAGAAGACTTCATTGCGTATCTCCAAGGGCTGCCTTGCTGCACGGTCAACCCAAAAGGGTCTGAATCCGGTGACCCGCTCAACCTGATCGTCGTCGGCAACGGTGAAGATGTCTATCATGCCTTTATCCGGGCCGGATGGGACGAAACGGAAACCATCACCGCCGGTTCCGCCTGGAAGACCGGGATTGCCTATCTTTCTGGCGGACATTATCGCCATTCGCCCGTCAGCGCCTTATATGTTTTCGGCAGACCACAGGATGCCGCCCTGCAGAAAACGCGTGGCAGGATCCACGAGCGCAACCACCTGCGCCTGTGGCTGGCGCCGGTGCAATTTAAGGGCAACCTCGTGTGGGTGGGTCAGATAAGCCGCGATATCGGGGTGCGCTTCACCACAAAAACGATTGTGACACATAAGATCGACCCGGATGTGGATGAAACCCGCAGTTACCTGATCCAGGACCTGTGGTATTCTCAGGGGCTTTCAAAATTTGCCCTTGTGAAAGGTGTAGGTGTGGCCCCTATCGAAACACCGCGGTACAATCTGGTTGGCGATCCCTATTTTACAGACGGTTTGCGGGCCGTGCTGTGGGTGTCCAGCCAACCGGTTGCCTTCGAGAAGGTAGAATTTTTAGAGTGGGAGTTGCCACCTAAATAATCAGGAAATCATGTCACCCATTCAACTATTATTGGTCTTGTCCGTCACGGGCGCAAGCCTTTATGGATGTGTTGGGCCGGTCAAACATGAAATGACGACGGACTACCCAGCCGCGGTCATTTATGCGGTGGGAACGCCTCCAGTAATTGACGGCCGGGCCCGCTTTCGAGAAATTTTTTGCCAGCTTCTGTCTGCAGAACCTGAATACCAGGAGCATGATGGCACTTGCGAAAATTTTTTGCTGCGGCTCAACGATGAACCGCTACCGGGAGAGATGCCCCATCCGCCGCCGAACCTGAGCACTCGCTATCGGGTCATGGTTGTACCCGGTTTCCTCAACGAATGCTTTGCCAGCATTGCCCTTCCGTTTGAGGATGCAATACCATTGCTTAATGAACGCGGGTTAAAAATAGATCAAATGGTTGTCAGCGGCCGTTCCAGCAGCGATGAGAATGCGGTATATATTGCCGAGACGATCGAAAATCTGAATCTTGAAAAAGATGAAAAGCTTGTGCTCGTCGGGCATTCCAAAGGTGTAGTGGATATCCTTCATTTCCTGGTCAATTTCCCGCAGGAGTCTCGGCGCGTTGCCGCCGTGGTCAGCGTGGCCGGTGCAATCAACGGTTCGCCCATAGCATTTAAATTGGACGATATTTACACTGATCTGGCCCGAAATTTCTTGTCAGATCGATGCAATGCCGGAGACGATGGGGCCCTTAACAGTCTAAAACCCTCGTTCAGATTGTCCTGGCTGGCCGCCAATCCCCTTCCAGAATCAGTGCGGTACTTTTCGCTCGCGGCATTGGCCAAGCGCGACAATATCAACACACTTTTGAAAACCGGCTACGACCTTCTATGGATGTACAGTCCGAGAAACGACGGCCTGCTGCTAATTACCGATCAACTTATTCCCGGTGGGACGCTTCTCGGCTATGCCAACGCCGACCACTGGTCGGTGGTGCTGCCC
>JBAVYC010001632.1:0-8252 GCA_049698595.1 Desulfobacterales bacterium
ATAATACTCCGGGTGGACTTAATCGCCACTCGGGGTTTTTAAATTTTTTGGAAGGCCCCGAGAAAAATCTCGGGGCTTTTTTTGTCAAGCCCGGTGTTAGAATCGGCGAAAATAAAATCCTTTCCATTTCATTTGCGATGATTTAGATTATGATTAATCTTGAACAAGAGCTCTTGGAAGTAATTAAATTTATAACATGATTTAAACAGCTAAGGATTGTAACCATGAAAAATCTAAAACTTGCCGTGCGTGAAAAAAAGCAGCGCACCGTCATCAAGGTATCCGATGTTGCGGTCGGGCGGGATTTTGTCGTGATTGCCGGCCCCTGCAGCGTGGAGAGCGAAGAACAAATGCTTGAATCCGCCCGCGCCGTCAAAAATGCAGGTGCGGACATGCTGCGCGGAGGGGCTTTTAAGCCCAGGACATCACCCTATGCCTTTCAGGGGCTGGGCCTGCGGGGATTGAAATTACTGGCGGAAGCAGGCCGGCAGACCGGGCTGCCGATCGTGACCGAAGTGATCGATCCCCGGGATGTCTCCTGGGTGGCCGAATTTGCAGATGTCCTGCAGATCGGAACCCGCAACATGCAAAACTATTCCCTGCTCAAAGAGGTCGGCCAGACCGGCCGGCCTGTGCTGCTCAAACGGGGTATGTACTCCACCCTCGAAGAATGGTTAAACTGCGCCGAATACATTCTCAGTGAGGGCAATCCCAACGTCATCCTGTGTGAACGCGGTATACGGACTTTTGAAACCTACACCCGCAACACGCTGGATCTGAGCGCCGTGCCGGCGATAAAGGAGCTCACGCACCTGCCCATCATTATCGATCCGACGCACAGCACCGGGCGGGTCAATCTGATCGGTCCCATGAGCATGGCTGCTGTCGCCGCCGGGGCGGACGGGTTGATCATCGAAGTTCACTATAAGCCCGAAGAGGCCCTGTGCGATGCCGATCAGGCACTTACACCGGTCATATTCGCAGACATCATGGCACGCCTGAGACCGTTGAGTTCTTTTATGGCTAAACTCCCGGACTGATAACAAAGAAAAAATTTTCTGTTGAGGTGAAAAAATGAAACTGGAAGGAATTCGCAATAAAATAGACAAAATCGATCGAGAACTGCTGGTCCTGCTGCAGGAACGGATGGGGCTGGCGCTGCGCTCAAGAAAATTCCAGGAATCCGCTGTTAATTCGAAACAGGAAGCAGAAGCGCTGGATTGTATGAAACGCTTGAACCTGGATCTGGTTGAAAGCTCCTTCTCCCGGCAGTTGCTGAAAACGATCATCGACGAAAGCAAGCGCCTTCAGGATGAAGATCGCCGTCTGGTCGCTTTCCAAGGAGAGCATGGCGCTTACGGTGAAGTCGCCTCCCGTGGCCTTGTTCCGGCCGGAGCATACATCCCCTGCCTGGAGTTCATCGATGTATTTCGCGGCGTTGAAGCCGGTGACTTCGATCTGGGAGTCGTCCCGGTGGAAAACTCACTGGAAGGCGCCGTCACCCAGGTAAATGATCTACTCACGACCACCGAATTGAAAGTCATCGGTGAAATCAAGGTTACTGTAAACCATTGTCTGCTGGCCACCGAGGAAACGGATTATCGCGAAATCCGCGTGGTGTATTCCCATCCCCAGGCACTGGCCCAGTGTCGGGATTTCCTGATGCGCAACAAACTTGAGGCGCGTCCATATTACGATACGGCCGGGGCCGCCAAAATGCTGGCCCGGGAAAATCCCAAAGCTGCAGCGGCCATTGCAAGCGATTTGTGTGCCGAACTGTATGACCTGCAAATAATCAAAGAAGGGATCGAGGACGGACCGTCCAACTCTACCCGATTTTTGCTTCTATCCAAAGAACCCTGTGCCGATAAATGTGAAAAGACATCGATTATTTTTGCCGTCGCCCACGAAGCCGGCGAACTCTATGGCGTCCTCAAATTGTTCGCCGAAGCCAAGATCAACTTGACCCGCATCTCCTCGATGCCTCTGCGTTCAGATCCCAGCAATTATAGCTTTTTCCTCGATTTTGAAGGTTCACAAGAGGATACGAAAATGGCCGAAGTCCTGCAAAAAATGGAAGCAATGACTATTTCGTTAAAAAACTTGGGCAGTTATCCGGCGGCAAACAGCGGCCTATAGTACAATATTTTTCAATTATATCTAATTGGCCGCCCACTCACTGCGCTCGCTCGACAGACGCAGACGGACGCAGAAATTTTGCCCCCACGACCCCGCAGAAACAAGCTCTGTGTTTCACGCGGCAGGCCTGCGAAGGCAAAAATATCAATTGCTGCGCAATACTATCAGCGTTATTGCCGGAAAGGCATTAAGCTTTTGCCTGGGCTGGCTGCCCAGGTAGAAATAATTTATCATCTGCGTATTGTCTGCGTGGATCTGCGGTTTAAATATTCAAAATCAGGTAGGTTAATTCAACAAAGTGGTTTATCGCTACAACCTAATCGCCCCGCAAATCGGTGCCTCCCAATCCAGGGCGGTATCCTTGGCCAGGGTGCCATCAAATTTCTGTGCAATTTGGCTCGGCATCGGGGCGGCCCGCCGAATTTTCAAATCTGCATGCGTAATCAGAGCTTCAAAGGTGGCTGCCAGCTGGATGGTGGTTTCATTTATCATAAAACTCATGAAATGAAATCGTTTATCCGACCGACCGATTAGACGGGTATGAATCGCAACCGTCTGCCCGATGCGCACCTCGGCAAAATATTGAATAAACTGCTTCAGCGTAAAGACGCCAAAGTGTCCGCCTCGAAAGTAATTTTCATCCAATCCATGAGATGTGAAAAACTTCCGGCCGGATCTGGCAAACAGGTCAAAATACCATCTAATGTTCATGTGCCCCATGATGTCCTGGTAATCGGCGGGAATGGTTTTACAATGGTATTCAGGTAAAGTTTCCAGTAGTGCCAGCGGTATCCGGCAACCACCGCCCTTGTCCCAGATGCCGCATTCAAACTGACTATTCTCAACTGTCATGATTTTTAGTTATCTCCATCTGCTATTTTCAATATATTTCGAGACCAATAATTTTAGGTCACTTTCGCAACACTTGCCTTTAAAGAGGTAATCAACTCCTTCGGGTCCTTCGGCGGCACCGGAAAATCGGGTTTAGCCGCCATAATAATTGCGTCGGAAGGACAACCGGTGGCACAGACCGCACACCCGAAACATCGATCCAGATCCACTTGCGGGACGTCATTGTCGCCCAAGGTCAGGGCCTCCGGAGGACAGCGCTCAATACAGGTCCCGCAGGCCGTACAGAGATCCGGGTCGAATCTTGGCTGAAAGCCCGAATTGAAAAACAGCGCCGGTTTGGACTGTTTCAAAACACGGGAAATGGTTTCACAGTGCCAGCGGTCGCAGTTGCAGATAAAGTCGATGTCTTCTGTGGTATTGCGGCTCATGTGCACTAGGCCGGCATCTTCAGCCTTTTCCAGAACCTCCCTGGCGTCCTGTTTGGTCATCTGACGGGCGCCCAGTCTTTCGATGGCATAGGCTGCCATGTTACCAAACCACATGCACACGTCCATCGGCATATCATGGGTATCTTCATCCACCAGCTTTGCTGCGTGGCGGCAGAAACATGTCCCGACACCGATGGTGTCGTTTTTGTCAATATAGGTCGCCACCTGGTCATAGGTATGGACGGTGTTACCGGCGTCGATGGTTCTGTCCACAGTGATGACCCTTGTGGTGGGAAAAGTCATTCCGGCTTCCCCCTTGGCAGTATTAAAAGCGGTTTTGTATGCATGGATCAGTCTTGCGATCTTTTTATCTCTCTCGGTAGTTTTCCCCGGTATGAATTGATATTCAAAAATCCCCGGTATGAAAGGCTCTCCCTGATAGTACCGGACACCACCTTTGAGAAATGTTTTGCACAGACCCCGATCAGCCATCTTTTCCAAAGTCGTTACGATATCCTTTTCCGGTCTGCCCAGCTCGTCGGCAATATCTTTCGCGGTGGTCGGCTTCCTCGGCATGGCATTATTGACTTGCGCTTCTTCAGGCCTAAACAGCTCCTTCACCAATGGGTAGAACTCCGGGATATCGATGCCCGTGTAAGGACCCCGGCGGTTTTTCATCACCTCGAACAATTCTTTGTATACGTCATCGGTCATCGTAAATTTGTCTCCTCTTTCAGTCGTTTAATCTATCACCTGAGAAAATTTCTCCTGAATGATTTCTTCGGCCGCTTTCATAATCCGATCCAACAGTTCCCGGCAGGTCGGGATATCCCGAATAAATCCCATACTCTGCCCGGCAGATAGGACCCCTTTATCCATCTGTCCGTCTGCCAGCATTTCTTTGCCCACCAAACCGGAAACATAGGGAACGATGTCTTCGATTTTCGTGTTTCCGCGGCTCTCGATCTCAAGCACCTTGTCTACGGTTTGATTGTGCATGACTCGTTCAGTATTGCGCAAGGTCCGCATAATCAGCCGGGTGTCGCGTTCTCCGTGGGTAACGAGTGCCTGTTTGACGTTATCATGCACCGGGGCCTCCCGGGTTGCCACAAAACGGGTCCCCATGTTCATGCCGTCGGCACCGAGACCCAGGCAACCCACCAGACCGCGTCCGTCTGCAAACCCACCGGAAGCGATGATGGGAATCTTAATGGCATCGCGCGTAAGGGGTATGAGGATCAAGGAGGTGACGTCGTCTTCCCCCGGGTGTCCCGCCGCTTCGAAGCCGTCTATGCTAACCACATCGCATCCGATTTTTTCAGCCTTGACGGCGTGGCGTACCGAAGTACATTTGTGAACCACTTTCATGCCCGCTGATTTGAGCTGCGCCATATACGGCTCCGGGTTTCTGCCGGCAGTCTCGATAAATTCGATCCCTTCTTCAACGCAAACCTTGATGTATGCCGGATAGTCGATAGTTCTCAGAGAAGGAAGGAACGTCAGGTTAACACCAAAGGGTTTGTTCGTCATCTGGCGACATTTACGAATTTCTGCACGCAAGTCTCCAGGTTCCTGGAACGTGAGGGCCGTCATGAATCCAATACCCCCCGCATTGGCGACGGCAGATGCGAGCTCTGCCCTTGCAATCCACATTAACCCGCCCTGGACGATGGGCCGTTCGATACCGAAAAGTTCTGTAATGCGTGTCTTAATCATGAACCTCCTCCTCTTTTTACTCGCAGAGCCCGTAAAGACCACAGAGTATTACATCAGAATCTGCCGAGTAATTTACTGCTAATCATAGTATTGCATAATTAATACTGCTAAAGTGCATTTAACCGGGGTGGCTGATTCTATCTAATTTTTTCATAAAGCGCCCTGTTTTCTGTATCCATTCTGGCGATTCGTTCTTCGGCTTCCTGCGGCGCGACCGCTTCCAGGGAGCCGTCCGGATTCTGGACGATAACGCCGCTTTCAACCAGGATTTGATAGCGACGATGGCGAACCTCCTTATCCGGGTGACAGATGAGCTGACAGTTGCCGCAGGTCAATTCCACCTTGTCTCCCGGCATGATGGTATTGAACACCGCCAAATCGGTTTTGGGACGCTTAAGATATGGTCCAACGGTGTCCAACAAGGCCGCATAAAAATCTTCATCGTTTTCCGGAATGGGAAACCGGCCGGGTGACCAGGTTGACCATTGGCCGGATTTATGCAGTCCGGTGAATCCCCCGCAAACATAATCGCCGCGACTGTGGTGCCGTTTTTTAGAGTATGAGAAATCGATGCCGCCCATGGTCACGGTAAAGCCTAGACCGGATCGTACTGCCAGATATCGGTCGTGACAATGCCGACCGCGCCGGCGCCATAGCACTTGGCAAGATCTTTCACTCTTGCGGTTATTTTTTCCATTAGGATTCCTTAAATGTTCAATATTCATTCTAGACCGCTTCCAACCGGCAGGGCACATACCGGTGCAGTGGCGTTCCGATTGGATCGCGGTGGGTGTTTTTTGTCAAGCGGTTCACATTGATGCCGTAAATCCTGTCGCCATAGATCAGTCCGAAACCATGGGGAATCAGCACCATACCCCGCCGGACCTGATCGGACACCTGCAGTTCACCCACCGCATTGCCTGACTCGGTGGTCACCCGGACCTGCTGGCCATCGGTCAAACCCAGGGCTTCCGCTTCGGCCGGGTTGACGGAAATCGTGCAGGCCCGTTTGCCTTCATTCCATTCCGGATTTCGCATCAGCGTGTTGGCGTTGGTCATCATATGCCTGCCGGCATTGAGGATCAGGGGAAACGCCGCGGGCATCTGCAATCCACGCGCCTCGCTGGCCGCGTCGATCGCCGACGCCTGTTCTTTCAACTCGGGAATATAAATCTCGATTTTACCCGAAGGTGTTTTAACACTCTCCATGGGGTTGTCCACATCCGCCCGGCCGACCCACAACCCCTGGGGGGCGTCCAAAAGCGCCTGGAAGATACGATCGCCTTGGTCGATGCCCGGTTCGAAACCGGCCCGGCCCGCATTTTCACGAAAGACCTTGGGTGCCGTCATCAACATTCCCCACAGCCCTGCTCGGGCGGCGCTGTCCCACACCCGTCCAAGTGTTTTGGCAAGGACGAAAGGCATACTTGCCATCGCTTTGGGCTCGGTTGCCGCCCATCCCATCAATTTGGCCCCGAAGGTCAGGCGATCGCTTTCAGCCGCCTGTCGGACCTCATCGGATATGTTGGGGATGAGTCCCAACTTGTCGGCCAGTAGTGTATGAATCTGGGCGGCTTCCAGGCACTGGCCGGGCGGCTCGACGATAGGCCGCCGAATCTGGAAGTAAACCTCCGGGTAGGTCCAGGGAAAAAAGGTAGCGTCCCAGGCCTCATAGAACGTACGGCAGGGCAGAACATAATGGGCCAGTCTGGCTGTTTCGCTCATGACGATATCATTGACTACCAAAAGGTCCAGTTTGCCGAATGCTTTCTCATAGGCCGTTGTATCTGGATAGGCACGCAGAGGGTTGCAGGCGCTGACATGAACGGCCCGCAGGCGCTGTGGGTGGTCGCTGAGGATTTCCTCGGGCATGGCTCCCGGCGGAAAGGATCCTGCCGCCGCCGGCGGCAGATTCGTGGCCACAGTCCGCCAGGTCTTCGGATCGCGTTCATCGGCATGAAATCCCATGGGCATCACCATGCCCGGAATGACATTGCCGCCCCGCATTCCGAAGATACCGCAAACCGCGCCCAATATATGCACGAAATAGGAATTCAGGGTACTGTGGCGGCCCATGTAAATGCCCAGATCGGTGTGTACGCTCCAGCGACGGGTGGTCATCAGTCGGCAAAGCTCCCGGACTTGCGCATAGTCGACCTGACAGACATCCGCGGCACTTTTGATGTCAAAATCTTCAAACCATGATCGAATTTCATCCCAGCCGGCGACATATTTATTGATATAGTCCCTGGCCTCCCAGCCTTCGTTCAGAATAATGGCGATCATGGTCTTCGCCAGCAGGGCATCGGCGCCGGGCGCCACCGGCAGGTGAATATCGGCAATTGCGGCTGTCTCGCTTTTGCGCGGATCGATGGCCACCAGTAGCCGGTCCGGATCTTTGGCAATTTCCATGAGTACTTTCGGCGCCCGCGGCATCTGGTGACTCTGCATGCCGTTCCAACCCCATGCCACCAGCATCTCTGTTTCGTGTTCGTCGGGACCGGCGATATTGTATTGTTTGCCGAACACACGGCCGGTCACCCACCAGTCACCGCAAAATTCCTGGCCGGCGGACGAATAATAATACTGGGAACCCATGGCCCTGAGAATTCCCAAACCAAAAGCAGCCTCCATGTGACCGCCCTGGGAACTTCCGCCCATGTATGCCAGACAGCGCGGACCGTGCTGGTCGACCAGTTCGCGCATCTTGCCGGCAATTTCGTCGACGGCCTGATCCCAGGAGATGGGCTCGAATCCCTCACCTACCCTTTTCAAAGGTTCGGTCAAGCGATCTTCTGGATACTGGTGATAAATGACATTGAGTCCCTTGCGGCAGGCATAGCCCTGGCTGCGCGGATTTGATTTATCCGGTTTCACTTTGGTCATACGGTTATTTTCAACAAATACCTCGAGCCCGCAATTCTGTGCACACAATACACAACCGGTTTTATGCCATGTACCCATGTTTCCTCTCCTATTGTTTTGTCCTAAACTTAATGCTTGGTGTTATCCCTGTGGGAGCGGCTTTCCAGCCGCGATTAAACTGTTACTACTTTAGAGTCACTTCTTTTCGTGCCTGGAAAGCCATTCCCACGAGGAATAGATGTTAAGTTAATG
>JBAVYC010001633.1:0-3139 GCA_049698595.1 Desulfobacterales bacterium
ATGGGGTCTAAAATAGGCCAAGCCGATACATCCCACAGGATCGTCGATGTCAAGTCAGAGCTTGAAAAGATTAGAGAGCAAATTCAGAATGTGGAATAACTTTGACAATCAAGGTTCATAGGTTCAAAGTTCAGTGGTTCATGGGTTAAAGTTAAAATTGACGCATCTTTTGGGTGTGCCAAAGCCTATCGCTGTATCGACTCGATTTAATGGATCTGCATTGCAACACTGAACGTTGAACCCTGAACCTTGAACCCATATGCATAAACCGCGTGATGTCGAGACCAGACAGATAGGAATCAACCATATTCTCTTAAGTAGCAAGCATCAAGATTGGAGGTTGGATGGATCAGAATTTGTTAAATATCGGTTTTGGGAGTACCGTGGTTTCAGAGCGGGTTGTTGCCATTGTTTCCCCGAATTCCGCTCCGATGAAGCGGCTCAAAGACGAAGCCCGGGAAGAAAAGCGTCTCATCGATGCGACCCACGGCCGCCGAACCCGTTCTATTATTGTCATGGACAGCAATCACGTCGTGCTTTCGGCCATCCAGGCAGAAACCGTCTCTCAGCGGTTTAACATGCAGAGAGACTCGAAATGAATCGAATGGTTGGGCGCGAATTGAAAACAGCCCGCAAAGAAATGGCAACCCGTGGGGTTAAAAAATCGGGCCTACTATTTATCATTTCAGCGCCATCCGGTGCGGGCAAATCAACGCTTTGCCGCGCTGTAAGGGAGCGCTTTGCGGATCTGGTTTATTCGATTTCTTACACCACAAGACCGCCGCGCGGCGGAGAACAAAACGGCGTGGATTACCATTTCATCGCTAAAGGCGAGTTTGAAAAAGGAATTGCGAGCGGTCGCTGGGCAGAATGGGCGGAGGTGCATGACCATTATTATGGGACCTCCGCAGAGTTTCTGGATCGGGAGTTGAGCGTCGGTCGGGATATTCTGCTGGATATCGATATTCAAGGTACACGCCAGATTCTGCAGCGTTACCCGGACGGTGTTACCATCTTTATTCTGCCACCGTCCCTGGAAGTTTTAAAATCCCGTTTACACTTCCGCGATACCGACAGCCCAGAGGTAATTGCTGTTCGCCTGAAAAATGCGCAGGAAGAAATTGCTCAAAAGGATTTCTACCGCCATATCATTACCAATGATCGACTTGCGGTTGCGGTTGCGGAACTGATCACCCTCATTGAGAAATATCGTTCGTGAAATCTGAACTGCTATACGGGATCCATCCGGTGTTCGAAACTCTGGCCGCCGGACGGCGGCGTGTTTACGAGATTTACCTTGAAAAAGAAAAAAAATCGAGCCGTCTTGCCCAAATAGAAGCGCTGGCGGCAGCCGGTGGTATTTTAATAAAAAACATCGGACCCACTGATTTCAAGGCGCTAACCGGCACGATCGGCCATCAGGGTGCGGCTGCAAGGGTTAGTCCGTACCCCCAGGTTAGTGTCCAGGACATACTGCAAACAGTTCAAGGTGAAGGCAAAAAGCATTTTTTGCTGATGCTGGACAACATTCAGGATCCTCAGAATCTGGGGGCCATCATCAGGACGGCTCTGTGTGTCGGCATTCATGGCGTCATTGTTCCCAAAGATCGCAGTGCATCCCCGACTGCGGCGGTTTCCAAAGCCTCTGCCGGAGCACTGGAGCACATCCATCTGGTCCGGGTGACCAATTTGGTGCATACCATTAAGCACTGTAAAGCCAGCGGCCTTTGGGTCATGGGCCTGCAGAAAGATGCAGCCCAAGCAATTTATACCGCAGATCTGAGCGGACCCATCGCCCTTGTGCTTGGCGGAGAGCAAAAGGGGATCCGCCGTCTGGTAAAGAAAAATTGTGATTTTCTGGTCTCCATTCCCCAACAGGGAGCGCTAAATTCCCTCAATGCGTCAGTGGCTGCAGCAGTGGCTATGTATGAAGCGTTTCGACAGAGAAATAGGGGATAGGTATTGGGAATTGGGTAATAGGTACTGGGTATTAGTTGCTGGCATTTATCGGAGAGCGGCGTAGATTTTTGTTATCTCCATATAGTGAATTCATAAAATCGGAAAAATTCTCATAGGGCAGTACCGGATACCCAAGTGCCCAATACCGAGTACCCGTTACCAAATACCCATTACCCAATACCGACTGCCATGTCCACGATAGTGAAAAAAATTTACAAGATCGTCAACGAGACGGTTTTTCCACCGAAATGTCTGGTCTGCAGCAGCTTCATCCAACCGCCGGAAGGTGTATGTAATGGGTTTCCTGGGGAAGCTGATTTGAGTTTAGCAATCCAAATTCAGGTTGACCAACTGTTGTCGGAATATTTGTGTCAGAACTGCCTCGATGGACTCGTTGCGGTTGAATCTCCGCTGTGCAGCTGCTGCGGGTTGCCGTTTGAAAGCCGATATGGACCGGATCACCGCTGCGGCGATTGCAGCACATCTCCCAAAAAATTTAGAGTCGCCCGTGCTCCTCTGGTATACGAGCAGATATTTACGGAGATTATCCATTGTTATAAATATAGAGGCAAACTTCAGCTGGCCCGACCGCTCGGTGAACTTCTCTTGACGGCCTTCAGTTTTTTTTGGGATAAAGACAGCATCGATGTTGTGGTGCCGGTACCGCTTCATTTAAAAAGGCTCAGAAAGCGGGGTTTCAATCAAGTTTATCTTTTGATTCGAAACTGGCAAACTATCGCCGGCCAGATACCCTTCGATATGGGAGATTTTCAGATCGAACGCGACGTTCTCGTCAGAACAGTTCCCACAGCGCCGCAAACGGGTCTTGGCCGCAGGCAACGGGCAGATAATATTAAAAATGCTTTTGTGCTAGCGGATGCAGCCAAAATTATTGGGAAAAGGATCCTGCTGGTTGATGATGTCTATACCACCGGCGCTACCGTAGATGAATGTGCGCGTCTGTTATTACACCATGGCGCCGCCCACGTTGACGTACTCAGCCTGGCGCGGGCGATATAGCATGATGATTACCCAACCGCACTGCACGGAATATGATTTTTCCTTCTTGAGCGAGGTATTGGGTTTCAAGGTTTCAGGTGTCAGGGACAAAATTTCCGTGAACTTTTGTGAAACTACATTTCAAAAGTTTGCGCTGGTTCTATTCTGGGCGACGTTAGAT
>JBAVYC010001634.1:0-8798 GCA_049698595.1 Desulfobacterales bacterium
TGCTTAACGAGTTCGGCACCTCCCGGAACTGTTTTGCCAAATTCCTCATAGATGGAAGCACTGGCCTCAATAAAGGCATCCTTATCGGCGTTGTTGATTTCAACCGAGCCTTTGACTTTCTCCAAAAGGTCATTGTCGAGCTGTTCGGCCTTCATATAAACGAATTCCTGCATGCCCTGGGCGATAGCTTGGAGTTTAGCGCGAGTCTCAGCCGGCAATTTCGCCCATTTTTTGGCGCCGACTGTCACGTAGGCCGGGGTGTAAACGTGGCCGGTCACAGACAGATATTTTTGAACCTCCTGGAACTTCTGGCTGTAGATCTGAGCCATGGGATTTTCCTGGCCGTCGATGACGCCGGTTTGAAGGGCGACAAAGACCTCCGACAACGCCATGGGAGTGGGGTTGGCACCGTAACTTTTGAACATCTTCAGGCGCCACTCCCCTTTGGGGGTCCGCAGTTTGATGCCGGCGAGGTCGGCCGGAACGTTGATGGGCTTTTTGTTGTTGGTGATGTTGCGAAAACCGTTTTCCCAGACGGCGATGATCTTGTAACCCTGCTTTTCGACGGCCGGTTCCAGTTTGCTCCAGAAAAGTTGATCCCGGATCGCACGCATGTGACTGCGGTTTTTCACCAGGTAGGGCATCTCGAAAACACCGAACACATCCACCACCGATGACATGACTGTCGAGGGCAGCGCAAAATCGACGGTACCGAGCCTGAGTTTTTTCAAAAGCTCCTGGTCCTTGCCGAGCTGGCTTGAACCAAAGGCTGCCACTGTTACCTCGCCGCCCATCTGGGCGTTGACACGTTTGGCAAACTCATCCACACTGATCTGAAACAAAGAGCCCGGGGCTCCCACGTGACCGAATTTAAGTTCAACCGCCTGAGCTGCAAATGGCATGGCGAAAACACCGCTTAGAAACAAGGTTAAGGCGATGACCGCGATAAATAGCTTCATCTTTTTCATATTGTTTCCTCCTTTTTTAGGTGTGCGAGACCACTGCGGTCTCTTGGGTTGGGTGTAATTCACTGCTGTTGGTTACTAAAATTTTATCGTAGCGTCTCCTCCAGATATTCAAGTGCCGCGCCGGTGCCGCCCTTTGAAAATGGAATGCCGGCCAGGGAAAGTCCCATTTCCAGGCCTGAAAGGGTTCCGGCCAGCATCAGATCGTTGAAATAACCGAGGTGACCGATTCGGAAAATTTTCCCCTTGACTTTCCCCAGTCCGATGCCCAGGCACATATCAAATTTATTTAAAATCAATGCCAGCAACTCATCCGCGTCAAAGCCTTCAGGCATCATAACAGCGGTCAGAGAACTGCTGTATTCAGCCGGATCGGCACAAAGAACTTCGAGCCCCCAGGCCCGCACGGCCCGACGGGTGGCTTCGGCATGGCGATTATGCCGCGCATAAACGTTTTGCAGCCCTTCTTCTTCCAGCATTTGAATCGCTTCCTGCAGGCCATACAGCAGATTGGTGGCCGGCGTGTACGGAAAGAAGCCCTGTTTGTTGGCCATCAGCATGGCCTCCCAATCCCAGAAAGACCTGGGCAGCTTGGCCGATCCGGATGTCTGCAACGCTTTTTCGCTGATGGCATTTAAACCAAGCCCCGGCGGTAACATGAGGCCTTTTTGAGAACAGCCGACCGTCACATCTACCCCCCATTGCTCATGCCGGTATTCCATCGAGCCCAGTGATGAAATCGTATCCACCATCAACAGGGCCGGATGGTTTGCCCGGTCCATGGCTTCTCTAATCAACGGAATCCGGCTGGCGACCCCGGTGGAAGTTTCGTTGTGGACGGCCATAACAGACTTAATCCGGTGGTCGCGGTCTTGAACGAGCTTCTCTTCGACCACTTCAGGGTCCACCCCGTGACGCCAATCGGTGGCGACAAATTCGACTTCGAGACCCAAAACCGTTGCCATGTTGCGCCACAACGTGGCGAAATGCCCGGTCTCAAACATCAGCACTTTATCACCCGCCGAAAGGGTATTGACCAGTGCCGCTTCCCAGGCACCGGTTCCGGAAGATGGATAAATAACAACCGGACCGGAGGTTTGAAAAATCCGTTGGAGCCCTGCCAGAACCTCCAATGAAAGCCTGGCAAATTCCGGCCCGCGATGATCGATGGTGGATCGGCTGAGAGCCCGCAATACCCGCTGGGGGACATTGGTGGGACCCGGAATTTGAAGAAAATGACGTCCGCTTTTGTAAGTCATAATTACTCCCATGCCTTGCCCGACAAAACAGCCGGGGCTTTAATGGTTTTCAGGAAATAACCGGCTTTTGTGCGGGCATCTATTTTTTGGGTAATGACATGCAGCGATGCTCCGAATCTTTCCTCACAAAACCCGGTTAAGGCCGCTTGGGTTTTCGGACTTCCGGTTACCGGCAGACAGGGCCAAAAATACGTCGAAATTCCCATGGCAACCGTCCACATTGCCTTGGTGACCTCCACAGTCCGGCTGGCTTCGGGGAAATATGTACAAATCGGATAATCTGACAGCGACTTTTGTGCGGCGCCGGATAGCGCCGTCAGAAAATCCGTCATGCTCCAATCAATTACCGCCGGTACGTTGTCACCTAACGAGGCCAGCAGCGCTGCCAACCCTTCACCGCAATCCTTCTTCTGGCGGGCGGGATCCAGCAATCTGTATTTCGCCAGGCTGACACTCGCCTCCCCATCGGAAATGCAAAGGATGTCATTTGCCAGAAATTCCTTTGCAACGGTGGCCAATATGTCGTCCTGGGTATATTTGACGTTGTTACTGCCGGCAAGAATCGCAATTCCTTTGATCTTGCCATTTTCCAGGGCGGCCGCAATTTTTTTGACGTCCACATCCGCCGCAGAAAATCCCATGACCGCCGACTCTTTTACCATGGGCACATCCTTGGGGATATTCTGTCGGATTTCAAAGGTATTGCCGGCCTGTTCCACGATTTGCCGGGCAAATGCATCCAGATCCCCATTCTCTTCCAATCCGTCTGCCGGGACCAGGGCGACTTTCCAGTCTTTAGCGACATCCGCCAAAGAGGGGTTGACAAATTGGTGGCCGGTCACAATCAGATCAACGGCACCGGTCATCAGGGGAATTTCCTGGGATGCTGCAGTGGTGACCGGGAAAAAACGGTATGGCGGCAGCAACGGATCAGTGCATACGCCCATCACGCCGACATTTTTCGCCTGCGCGGCGGCGGCGATCTTTTGTTTGAGAACCGGTGAGATATGACCATAAAAAAGGATCGTGGGCGTATCCTTTTGGAGAACGCCCAGGTTGACTTCCAATTCTGAGACGACGGTGTTGCCAAAGACCGCCGCCTTTAAATGTCTCTGAAGCCGGTCGGCCATGCACCCCAGAAGCGACGTCTTGAACGTCCACAAAAGGGTTTCTTCCATTTCGCAAATGCCACCCTCCAGTTTCTGGGATGCCTTGAAAATATCTCTGGCAATGCCCTGGGGCAGAATCCCAGCGGCCTTCCAGTTGTCAACCAGTACAGCGGGGAACTCGTTGACAACCTCGGAGTCCCCGTTCTCAAACAGATTTTGAATCGCTTTTAGCGTCTGCGCTGCCCGATCTTCGTCAACGGGCTTAATTATTCCGGCTTTGACACTATCTGCAAAATCATTTAACTGGTCCAAACAGGACATTGTACCTTTGAGAACCAGTCTCATCAAAGTTTGAACTGCAAGGGTGTCTTTGTCTTTGCCGCATACGCCCAATTTACTTTGACCCCGAAACGGATGGCTGATACAGGGACCCTGAAGACAGTCCCGGCAGCTCAAACCGGATTCACAGAAACCGCATTCGGGAAGTTGACTCTCAAAACGATCCCAGGTCAGTGTTATCTCCTGGTCGGCCGCTTTCAGCAAAAAATGGCTGACGGCACGATCAGCGGTTTTTCTCTGGATAAACTCCATTATTTTCTCCTTTCCTCAAAACACCTTGCGATAATCTTTGCGTTCTTCAACTGTGATGGCATCGGTGGGGCATACTTCCGCACAAATAGGGTATCCCATATTGCGACAGCGATCACATTTTATAGCGACCTTATATGTCGGCGAAGGGTTAATGATGCCGAAAGGGCAAACCATCACACACATCCAACACGCAATGCATGTCGGTTCGTGAACATATACCAGTTCTGTTTTGGGGTCGCGGCGCATGGTACCATTGGGGCACGCATCCAGACAGGGCGCTGCCACACAATGCCGGCACTGCAGGGCAAGCTTTTTGCCTTCCACATACACCCGGGCCACCGGCTGCGGCTCTTCATTAATGGCCTGGAACAGCTCTTTGGCCTCGGATGCGATTTCCGTCCCGCACCATAGCTCACATTGATGGCATCCCGTGCATTTTTTCGGATCTACCTTTATAACTTGCAATTTCGCCTCCTCATTAACTAAGGTTCATAGGTTCAAAGTTTCCCGTTCAGGGTTACCTTTCATGACCGGGTGGGTTGGCGTTCAAGCCTATTATGCCTTACTCTCCTAAAATCATTCTACCTGGGCCCATTTTTCATTCAATACTAATAAAGCGATCGGTTCAGATTTGAAGCAAACCCTGAACCTCTGAACCATTGAACGGTGAATATTGTAAATCGTGATAATATGGTAAATTTTTCTGCCAATCGAAACCAACATTTGTGTATGTTCTTTTAAACCTTATAGTCCTGTATCCATCAACTCTTTGTATTCAGGCTCGGTGAATTTATCACCGTTTCGTCTCAATAGCGGAAGAATATCCATGAAATTCAAATTGTTGCTCATCAAGGCAGCAACATAGTCGGAGACGTCGATTTGGCGCCGCAATAGCACCGATATGAGCCCGGATCTCTGGGTTTGGCCTACGCCAATAAAAATAGCGCCGACAATACATCCATTTTTCAGGATGAGCTTTTTGTAAGTGTTTCGGGTGCGTCTTTTGATTTCCTGGAAATGACAGTCCTCATCGGCATAGGAGCATTCTTCCGTACGGGTGACGCCCATGGACATGGCGGGAATGCCAATAAAGTTTCCGATGGAATTCATCCTGACGGATCCGGCGTACTGCGTGTCGCGGCCGGCCATGTTTAATCCGGCAACCCGTCCCTGCTCAACAGCCATGGGCCAGATGGCATTGATAAACTGCGTGTTGCGGGCAGTATCAAAGGTTTCGCAGACATCTCCGGCCGCATAAATATCCCGCGAAGTGGTCATCAGGTTGCCGTCGGTCTTGATGCCGCCCATCATGCCGGTCTCTATGCCGGCCTTTTCTGCAAGCTCTACGGCAGGACGAATACCGACGGATAAAATCACATTGTCACATTCGATTTCTCCCATACTGGTGACAACGCTTTGGACGTGCCCGTTTCCGGTAAATTTAACGGCGCGCTCTCCGGTGATCACCTCGATTCCCATTTGCTCGATGACGCCTCGAATGATGGTGGCGGCCTCATCATCAAAAACCGTCGGCAGGACATTACCCAGTTGCTCCAACAAAGTGACTCTGACACCCCTTCTCATCAGACTGATACAGGATTCGACACCGATGCTGCCGGCGCCGACGACGACCGCCCTTTCGCCTTTAAAGTGGTAAATCTTTTCCGCGTCCTGCATGGTTTTTAGTGCGGAGATGCCTTCCTTGTCTACGCCCTCAATTTTGGGGATGATCGCGTTGCCGCCGGTGGCCAGGAGCAATTTGTCGAACTCATAAGTGTCGCCAGCCTCTGTCACAAGGGTTTTAGAATCAGAGATAATCTCCTTAACCCTGGTTCCCATATGCGGGGTGATGTTGTTTTCCTTAAAAAAATCCGCAGATCTGAAATTTAATAGCGGTTTTGAAAGCTCCTCGGCTACATAGTATGGGAGAAGAACCCGTGAAAAAAGAGGCGTTTTTTCATCGCTGAACAAATCGATCGGCGCTAACCTGTCAACGGACCGAATCGCCTCTACCGCACTCACTGCCGCGGCGCTCCCTCCTACGACTGCATATCGCATCTTGCTCTCCTTCTTGCGCGTTTAGGCCCTTATGTACATTTTTCTGACAACATATTATAGGTAACCTATGGTTTCAGGTGTCAAGTTTTCAGCAATTTGTTATTTCCGGTTTATCCGGGTTACCTCTCGGCTCAATACAGACTTTTGACCATATAAGCGGCAAGCACCTCTCGGAAAATATTTTCGCCCCGGGTCACATTGAAGTTCCCACACGTGCAGCACTGTGCCATCTCCACGCAGCATTCTCTAATGGTGCGGCGCCCGCGTTTGATGTCCCGAATCATTTTGCCCACCAGATCCGAGGCTATCATGGCATGGCCGCACATGGTCAGAAGCTTCAGTATGGGGTAATCAGGTAATCTCTCAATAGCCCCCCACGTCCCCAGTGAATACTCAAGCGAATGAATCGGACCCAGTCCGGCCTCCACCATACACTGGTGGACGACATCGGTTACACCCGATATGATCACTGAAATTCCGGGTCGCCTGTCCTTCAGCTCTTTGAGCAGGGCAACAATCTTGTCCCGGTTATCAAAAGTGCACTGTACGATGGTCCCGTCGGTAACACTGGCCAGGATATCATCCATGGTGGTGTTGTAAATATTGCCGGTCTTCATATCGCCCAGATTTATGGGCCCATGTTTATAGCATATGCTCAGAAATTCCTGTGTCTTGGGGGCCGACCCTATTTTGTTGACACCCGTCGCCGGGCAGCCCAATACCACAAAGTCATTTTGCAGCTCCTCGTAACTCCCTCTGCGATGCAAGCTGTGTGTCATGGTGAGCCTCCTCTAGTTATCGTAAAATTTGAAGGCCGGTTCTCCCAACCCCATATTATTTTTGCTGTTGATTGAATACCAGTAGCCTGCTTCTTCCAGGACCGCTTTGATGGGTACCTCGCCCTCCTGGGTAACTTTTGTGATCACCTCCACAGTGAAGACGGTATCGACCTTTTTTGCGGCCTCTTCCAGCGCCTTTAAGGCCTCGGGCAGTCTTTCCAGCTTGCACTTACCCTCGATGATGGCAGAAGTCGCTTTTTCGCCAAGAACGTCATCTCTGAGCTTTCCTGTTTTTTTGTCCGACATGAAATGGGTAACCGGGTTCTCATCTGCCAGTTCATAGCCGATGTCCGCGCCCATTAAAGCCATGGAGACGATTTCGACATCCCTGAAATAGGACCCAATGCCGGGCCTGCCCAATTCGACGCCGACGCCGACCTCGCCCGGGAGAAAAGAGCCTTTAACGTCGTTGGTCTTCATTTCCTCGGTGCCGCGGCCCGGTACCTGAGACCCTTTGAATTCAATCAGGGGATTGCTCAAGATACCTCGAATTTCCCGCGGCCAGTCTTCAACGGGCTGCTGCAGTGCTTTGACGGGACAGATATTGGCCCTTACGCACATGCCGCAGTCGGTGCACTTATCCTGGTCGATTTCAATATAGATTCTGCCTGGGATGACATCATGTTTGTGAAAGGTCTGGATTCTGCCCATGGGGCAATAGGGAAAGCATCTCTTGCACCCGATACACTTGTCTTTATCTGCTTTCATCAGAACCTCCTTGCATTAATGGTCTGAAAAAATCTCCGTTTCTGTAATCTTTGACTCTGGGGTGAGATGAAATTATCCTTAGGACTTCAATAAATAAACCGTTAGCGTATCTATGAAACTATGTACTAAGTTTGCCGCTTGGGCGTAACCTCACGAAGTCTTGATATCCTCCGCAATTTTGTGCAGCGCATCCTGTTTGGCTTCACGGATGTGTTCGCGAATGATACGTTCACAAAGATCCGGGTCTCTCAAGCTGATGGCCAACAGGATCTTACGGTGTCCATCTATGGTTCTTTTGGCCCCATCGAGATAAAAGAGGCTGTCCTTGCGATATCTCAAAACATATTTGCGGGTGTCTGCGATCAAACTGTGAAAGCGCGTTTTGTGAGCAATCACCTGATGCAGAGCATCATGAAACTGGGTGTTATATTCGAAAATCTCATCGAGCATTTTTCGGTCTAAAGCATCCTGTGCTTTGCGGATAAATCCGTTGAGCTGTTCGAGTGTCTGTTCAGAAATACAATCGCAGATTAAACGGATCGCATAGCCTTCTAAAGCGGACCTGATATCGAAGAGATCTTCAATTTCCTCGCGCGAATCGCGTGCAACGCAGAAACCGCGACTCTCCAGGGGTTGAATCAGTCCCTCGGATGCCAGTTTATGGAGGGTTTCTCTTACCGGTGTCCGGCTGACGCCCAGGGTTTTTGCCAAATGCTCCTCGGTCAGCCTTTCGCCCGGCTTGAAGTGGCCGGCGAGAACATCTGATTTCAAGTGGTTATAGGTCCATTCCCGCACCGGTACGGACTTTGGGTTGGCCTTTGTATGAGAGGTAGATTTTTGAAGCATTGTATACAATGTGGATGTATTTTAAATAATGATAAATATGTGTATTCCACCAGTAATTAAAAGTCAACAAAAATATATTTATTTTTTACTATAAGATTTCAATAAGTTATGATGAAATACTGTAGAATGAGCAATCATGATCAAAAAAGAATCGAATTAAATAATCTATCGGTTGGATCCTGTTTTGGATACAATTTCTGGTTGACATTTTAACGAAAAAATATGAAACTAGCCCACCGTCGGCAAAGCTGAGGGCGGGGGCTCGAGGCTCGAGGCTCAAGGCTCGAGGCTCAAGGCTCAAGGCTCGAGGGTCAAGGCTCGAGGGTCAAGGCTCAAGGCTCGAGGCTCGAGGCTCAAGGCTCAAGGGTCAAGGGTAAAAAGGAAATATTCCCTATTATTGCTCAGCTTTTTCCGATGCCACAC
>JBAVYC010001635.1:0-2373 GCA_049698595.1 Desulfobacterales bacterium
TATTGTGAGGGAAGTTCTGAAAGAAAAGGGATTGCTCGACAGCCCTGCGGACAAGCCGGCTAAAAATCGGGTCCAACGGCCCCGGTCGGCTCCGGCAGTTCTAAGTGTTTTTCACGCCGGTGTGCGCAAACTGGACCAGGCCCTCGAACAGGTCAGCCAAATAGAAAAAATCGCCGGCCGGTCCAGCGTGTTTACGGTGAATTCGGCGCGTTCCTGGGTATGCGGCGCTGATGTTAAAGAAAAAGCAGGTACCAAGTGCATTCTCGACACGGTCAAACCGGAAGGACTTGAAAAAGCGCTGTTAAAGTCCGATATCCTGGTACTGCCGACGTTGTGCTTCAAAACGGCCGCTAAAGCGGCACACCTGATCAGTGACGACCAGGAAAGCGCTATTGTTTTTTCGGCTCTCGTTCAGGGTAAAAAGGTCTTGGCCGCCCAAGACGGTTTTACGATTTGTGATCTGCTCCTGAATGCAGGGATCAGAGATGAGATGAATCGCATCCTGGCTAAGCTGCAGAGCTTTGGCATGATTTTTTGCGACACCGGTCAGCTGTGCGCCACATTCCAAAAGCTCGTCAATGGGGCGGGGAATATGGGACCTCCGGTAAAAGGAAATCCAGCAACTGAAACGGCGCCGGCGACCCGCAAACTGGTCACCGCCAAAGATATCCAAAAGGCTGTTGACGGCGACCGGGGTCCGATTAAGCTGGCTCCCGGCGGAATCATGACGCCATTGGCCAGGGATCTCGCTAAAGAGTATGGCCTGGAAATCATTAAAACGTGAGGATGGAAATGCCGAATTCTTAAATTGGGCAAACCCCCATCCTGATATCGATAATAAAGGAGAGTGATAAATGGCTGAACTGAGAGCCTACTGCTATCTGGACCGACTGCAACCCCAGTTTGCTTCATTGTTTGCAAGCGCCTGCCGCGGATTTCTTTCTGTCGAAGGCATGGCGGCGCTTTTTGTCGAAGTGGCGCCCGGTATCGAAATCAATCGGCTGACGGACATTGCGCTTAAGATCACCAACTCGCGACCGGGTGAAATGATTGTCGAGCGACGCTACGGCATGTTGGAAATCCATTCCTTTGACCAGGAAGACGTCCTGCATGCCGGCCAGATGATACTGGACGAACTGGAATTGAAGGTGGAAGATCGCGTGGCTCCGCAAATCCTGGCCACCAGTATCATCAATAAGGTAGATCCCTACCAGGCCGTAATTATTAACCGCAACAGCAAGGGCATGCTTATTCTGGGCGGTGACGACGTTTATCTGCTGGAGGTTACCCCGGCGGCATACTCCTCCATTGCCGCCAATGAAGCAGAAAAACACTGCGATGTACGACTGGTGGATATTCGCTTTTACGGCGCCGCCGGACGCGTTTATTTGGCCGGAACCGAGTCCGAGGTCCTGACAGCCGCCCAAAAAGTTGTTGAAACGATAAACGGATTAAAAGGACGGTAACCGTTCACGGGTTCAGAGGTTCAGAGGTTCACGTCAAATCCTAACAATTGATTCATAAATTTTGCTAAGGGCAAAAGCATGAGAATAGAGCGATTTGAGGATATTAAGGCCTGGCAATTGGCCCGTGAGCTAGCTCTCAAGGTCTATGGTTTGACAAAAAAGACTGAGTTTGCCCACGACTTCGGTTTAAAGAGACAAATTCAGGATGCAGCAGGTTCATCCATGCACAATATTGCGGAAGGATTCGATGCGGAGACAAACCCAGAATTCATTCGTTTTCTTCGGTATGCAAAGCGCTCTTGCACCGAAGTCCAGAGTGAGCTCTACGTGGCGTTGGATCAACAATACATAGTGAATGCTGAGTTTCAGGATGTGTATGATCATGCCGGACGCACCCGCGCTGCCATTCGAGGTTTTATCAAGTACTTGATAGCCTATGAGAAAGATCAACGCAAGAAAGGTAACCCTGAACGGTGAACTCTGAACCTGTGAACGCTTAGGACTAAATATTGCCGATATCGGGGTCTTAATCCTAAGGTTGCAAAATTTGGGTTAGACCCCTTGAAAGGAAACATATCATGCAGCAAGCTTTGGGACTTATTGAAACCAGGGGGTTGGTCGCAGCCATCGAAGCGGCCGATGCCATGGTCAAAGCGGCCAAAGTCGAGTTTTTAAGCCGCCAGAAAGTCAAAGGGGGTCTGGTGGCCATCATGGTGGCCGGCGACGTCGGTGCCGTCAAGGCGGCCGTGGATGCCGGGGCTGCTGCCGGCAAACGGGTGGGCATCGTCGTTTCATCACATGTCATTCCCAGGCCCCACAATGATATCGATGCAATCATACCCGACCGCCCGGAAGAAAATACGCAACCTGAACCCAAAAAAGAACCTAAAAAAAAGCCGGCCAATAG
>JBAVYC010001636.1:0-3906 GCA_049698595.1 Desulfobacterales bacterium
CTGCAATATATTGCCCATAGGCCGCTGAAAATGTATTTTGATTCTCTAAACTCAAAAAAAGTCAACAAATCGAAGCTGATCCAGCGCGCCCGCCGCCGATTGCTTATATTTCCCCCTTTAATTTCTCTTTTAAATATTGCCATGTGGACGGGTCTGAGCCTGCTGGACGCATCCTGGATGATAGTGGCAAAATTCATCCCGTCCTTAAATGCATCGCCTCTTTACAGCACGTCATGGCATACGATTTATTTCGCAATGTTCAGAGGAATCGTCGTCGGCTGTCTTGCCGCGGGACTGGCTCTTCTTTTGGTAGAGGCCTACTCGCGGAAACATTTGATGCCTATCTTTTTCCCCGCAGGCCGGCTGGCGTCATATAAAAAAGTATGGAAAATATCCATCCGTCGAAGAATCCAGTTTCTGTATTTTTCCGGTACGGTTGTGCCCATGATTATCTTTGTGGGCACTCTTTTTTACGTTGACACCGAGCTCAGGGGATCCACCATAGCGGTGACCGTTTACGGCAGAGATTTGCTGTTCTATACAATCAGTCTGTATCTCACGTTCGTCTTTCTTTCCCTCTGGCTCAATTTCCTCGTCGGCAGCTCCATCCTGGAACCGATCCGGGATATGATCGGCACCATCCGCAAGGTACGGACAGGCGATTACACTCACCGCGCCCGCGTAGTATCCAACGATGAAATCGGTGTTCTCGGAGACGGGATTAACAAGATGACGGTCGGCCTGGTGGAGGGGGAAGCATTGCGGCATTCATACAATCTTGCCCGCGAAGCCCAGCTGGCCCTTTTACCCGGATCACCGCCTGTCATCGAGGGTCTGGACATCGCGGCCCGCAGTGTCTATTGCGATGAGACCGGTGGCGACTACTTTGATTTTCTGCAACCGCCCAGGCCCGACGGCAGTCGACTGTGTGTAATCATGGGCGATGCCTGCGGTTTGGGAATATCGTCCGCCCTACTGATGGCCACCTGCAGAGCCCTCGTGCGACAGCGTACCGCCGTCCCGGGTACTCTGGCGGATATCGTGACGGATGTCAATCGCCAGTTGGTGTGCGATGTTGAGGATTCCTGCCAGTTCATGGCACTTTTTTACCTTGCTTTCGACCTTCAAAGACGAACGCTGGCATGGGTGCGCGCCGGCCACAACCCGGCGATCTTCTGCGATCCAGCGACCGGCACGACTGAACAGCTGCGGGGATCGGGGATGGCTCTCGGAATCGATGAAAATTGGCGTTACCGGCAGTATTACAAGGCGCAACTGACGGCCGGCCAAATCATCGTGTTGGGTACAGACGGACTGTGGGAAGCACTGGACCGGGGGGGTAAAATGTTCGGCAGAAATCCAATTATCAAAATATTAAATCAATATCCCGATATCGATGCCAATGGTATCCTGACTGCATGTCTATTTGCGCTTGATGGCTTCAGAGACGGTCGGCCGGTCGAAGATGATGTCTCGATGGTGGTGATTAAGGTGACAAATTGACTATATGAATAATCCGGATTGACAATCAAAATGGATTGACGTATATTAATAATAATTCCATACGTCAAACAGGGTGAGATCTATCATGCAAACCAAACTAACGTTACGATTAGATGATGAGTTAATTAATCGAGCAAAATCCTATGCCAGAAAAAGTGGCAAGTCGGTATCACAGATTGTGGCCGGCTATTTTTCACTGCTGGATGATAAACCGGTAAATGAAACATCTGAATACTCTCCGATTGTCCGATCATTGAAAGGATCGCTCAAGGAAGCAAAGGTAGGTAAAAAGGACTATTATGAATATCTCGAGGAGAAGCACATTTGAGAATTCTGTTTGATACCAATGTCATATTGGATGTGCTTCTGGATCGCGAACCATTCTCTTCGACTGCCGCTAAACTTTTTTCAAAGGTGGAAACAGGGGAGATTACGGGCTATGTTTGTGCAACAACGATTACCACCCTCCATTACCTCGCGAGCAAGGTTATTGGTGCCGATTCGGCAATTAAGGAAATCAATAAATTAATGATACTGCTTGAGGTAGCTCCGGTGAACCGGGCAGTTTTAGATGCCGCTTTAACATCAGGGTTTAAAGATTTTGAAGATGCTGTTGTGCATGAGTCAGGTGTATATAAAGAAACCCAGGGAATTGCCACCCGTGACCCCGGTGGTTTCAAAAAATCGAAGATAAATGTTTATTCGCCTGAAGAACTCCTTCTCATGCTGGAATCGAAAAGTGCATCAGAAAGCTGCTGACCATAAGAGGTTTTTACGCTATGCTCTCTGCCCTTTACCCCATGCCCTCTGCCCCAATCTCTCTGCCCTAAGCGCCCTGCTCTATCACCCGCATTGTTTTCCATTTGCCCTGATAGAACCGCCAGCAGGTAACCGTCGCCAGCTGTAAAAGAAAAAAAACGGTGCAGCCCCAGGCAAAATATAGCCCTGCGCCGAAGACCTCGATACCGATGTAGATCGGCAAAATCATGCCGAAGATGGAAAGCACGCCCATGCTCCACAGGATAAATCTGGTATCACCGGCACCTTTGAGCACCGCCGTGCCGATCATATATAATCCATCCAGCAATAAATAGGCGGCCACAAATCGTAAAACCACGACCCCCATTTCCTTGATGGCGGCAAAGCTTTCAGGGCTGATGTCCCTGGGGCGAAAAAGTTCGAGCAACGGCTGCGGAACGAACACAAAAGTCAGGATGAAGACGGTGATGTATGCGGCCACAATAACCATGGTGGCCTTAGCCGCTGCAACCGCCTCATCCGGTCGATTGCGGCCCAGCGCCTGCCCCACCAGGGTGCTTGCGCCCAGCGCAAAGCCCGACAGCGGCCGGAAGGAGACAGAATCCAGCGAAATGGCGATATTGGTGACAACCAGTTCCGCTTTGCCAATCCTTCCCACCATTAAAACGAAAAAACTGAAAGCCAGCACATCCAGGCTGAATTGAAGCGAGCTGGGCACGCCGAATCGCAGCAGCCGCCGAAAGAGATCGGCATCGAATCGGCGATTCTGCCGTGTTTTAAAGGTGCGGTCGTTTTCGCGCGCGAACACAAACAAGCCCAGCATCAGCGTGGCGGTTGTCCATGAAAATACCGTGGCAAGCGCCGCACCCAGGATGCCCATTTCGGGAAATACCCAAATCCCGTAAATTAAGGCATAATCCAATGGGACATTCAGCAACATGGCGATGATGTAGATGATCATCACCGGTCTGGTCACGCCACGGCCGGTGAAAAAACTGGAAAGACTCATACCGATAATATGAATACCGGAGCCCAGGCAAAGCACCCGGAAATAAATCACTTCCAGCTGCTGTACCTCAGCCGAATGGCCGACCAATCGGAACAGCGGACCGGCGCCAAAAGAGAGCCCCACCATAATCAACCAGGAAAGAAGCGCGAAGTATATTGCCTGCCACATAGCACTGCCCACACGCTGCAAGGCACCGGCGCCGGTATACTGGGCGATAACGACACTGACGTAACCGGCCGCGTCGGCAAAAAAAATAAGAAATACATAGGCGATAATGCCGGCCGGCAGAGCGGCGGCGATGGCATCGATGGAATAATTGGCCAAAAACACCCGATCGGTAAACGTCATTACCACGGTGGTGGTCATACTGACCACTATCGGCATGCTGACACGCAGCACATCGCGATAACTGCCGGTCGCTTTAGGCATTCGATTATTCCGCTATATAAGTCATTTATGGGTTTCGGATCTGTCCGTCTTGATGACCATTTGACCGATTTATCAATAGCAAGTATCTTGTTTGCTTAACCGGAATTGGTGATGGTTGTTCTGCTGACGTATACCAAACAAATTGTAAAAAGCATAAGCAAAAATTCTTTTTTATCTCAATTCATATGCCGCCGGCATCGATCGAG
>JBAVYC010001637.1:0-3329 GCA_049698595.1 Desulfobacterales bacterium
GTAAGGCTTGGTATAGCCGGCTTTGGTAAACAGGCTGCGATTGTCTCTTTTCTGCAATTTGACCGCGTCGGCACCACACTCTTTGGCCACTCGAAACATCTCCTTGGCCGTTTCGAGTTTGCCCTGGTGGTTGTGCCCGATCTCGGCAATTGTGTAGCAATCACTATTATCTTGAATGACTTTTCCATCTAATGAAAGTTTGCGCATGATTTTTCCTCCTTAGACATTTTTTTCTCCAAATTTTTCTAATCGTTCTATTATTATGGGTTTTGCCTTCAGACTTTACAACCAAACGGTTTATATTGGATGTGAACCCTGAACTTATGAACCTTGAACGCCTGAACGGTACTTTTCAAACAAATCACAAACCTCCCTCACCGCACCGTGTCCGCCTGGATTTTTCGTCTGATAGAGTGCGATCGGCACGATATCCTGATATGCATCCCGAACTACAATGGGCAAAGCAACGCACTCGAGACAGGGCAGGTCGTTTATATCGTTGCCCACAAAAGCGATCTCGCTCAAGGTAATATTGTTTTCTTGAGCAATGTCTTCAAGCACTGCACGTTTGTCCGGACAGTCCTGGATGCAGCGAATCTTTAATTTGCGCGCCCGGGCCGAAACGACAGGGTTGGCTTCGGTGGAGATAATAACGGTTTCAATTCCTAATTTTTTTAGCTTATGCAAACCGATGCCATCACTGCGAAAACACCGCACAGCCTCCGAACCATCCTCGAAAACATACACCATATTGTCGGTAAATACCCCATCGAAATCAAAAGCAACGAGACGAATACGACAAATAATCTCACCAATGTTATGTAATTTTATTTCTTGCAGCATATTGTATTTTAAGCCTTTTAATTATCAACGCTGAGAAACCCTCCGGCTGATAGTCCGCATTACGGCAATTTACCGGGGCTGAGAGCTACCTGCAGCTTGCGACCGGGTTCAGCATCGATATCTGCTGTGGGTAGATCGGGCGCCGAGGCATTCTCTGTCTGCAAAATTTTCCCATCCTGGATACAATAGGCTTTATCGGCTATCTTAACCAGAGCCGACTGATGCGAGATGGCCAGAATAGTGAGTTCTCCGCGAAGCTGTTGTAAGGTATTGCAAACAGCGGCTTCGCTTTCCGGATCCAGGCCGCTGGTAGCTTCGTCCAAAATCAACAGTTTCGGTTTGTGCACCATGGCCCGCGCAATAGCGATACGCTGCCTTTGTCCCCCGGACAGTTTGCCTCCGCGTTCGCCGACCATACCCTGTATAGCCTCGGGCATACTATTGACAAACTCCCACGCGCCGGCAGCGCGCAGGGCATCCTGTGCATCTGCTGCACTTAGATCGGGATCACCCAGTGTAACATTTTTCAGCACCGTATCATGCAGCAATATGGTTTCCTGGGGAATATAGCCGATCATTCTACGCCAGCTTCTCAGATTTACCTCAGCCAACGGCACATCGTCGATCCACACTTCACCTTGCTGTGGGCGCAGCAAACCGGTCACCAGGTCCACCAAGGTAGTTTTTCCCGACCCTGAAGGGCCAACAATGGTAATGATCCGGCCCTTCGGAAAGTTGAGCGATACATTTTGCAGCACCCGTTGGTCGTCATAGGCAAAAGTCACATTTTCCAAGTGAATTGCCTGTTTAAGCTCAGGCGTCCGGTCTCCGCCCATTTCCTCACGCTCATTTTTCACAGTTTGGAGGGTTTCCTGTAATGACCAGTAGGCGCTTTCATTAATAATCATTTCCTGGTAACGTTCTTGAACTTTGTTCAGTCGCTTCAATAATCGGGCGACAAGAAACACCAGCACCATCACACTCGCCAGTGTCAGTTGCCAGTAGGTTAACAATACATAGATCCCGCCTGCCAAAAATACCGTCACCAGTATCTGTTGAAAGGCTACCAGAAATTCTTTGTTCAGAACCTGTTTCTGTAAAGCCTTGTTCAGGCGAATAGTCCTTTTTTCCAGTAAATGGTCAGATGCGTTCTCACGGGCCATAGCCCTCAAGGGCTTTATGGACTGCAAGGTATCGGTCAACAACGACAGCAGTGATTTTCGGAGATCAGTTTGACGTCTGCCGGCACGGCGGGATTTTTTGAGAAAGCGTCTTAATGCGTATAAAATAGCCAAACCGGCCGTGAGCGAGATCAATGTTGCTTTCCAGGATACCAAAAATGCCATGCTGCAATAAACAAGGGCCTGAAAAAATTCTGCCGTCATAAGGACACCGCTCATATAGGCTTTAGATGTCCTGGTTGTTTCGGTTGCTATGGAATTTGCAAGGCTTCCGAGCGGTTGCCTGATGAAGTACTGCCAGCGGGTTACGCGCAGGGCTTGCAGCAATTCAAGTCGCAGATCAGTGGCGACCCGCGCGACTGTATATCCGATTTGTTTTTTTGCCAATAACATCAATCCGCTTTTCAGTGTGACGGTGGTGATAATGACGATCAGGAGCATGCCCATGGTCGGTGTAATGTTCAGAGCGGTAAAGCCATCGGTAACCATCCGTTCCAAAATGGAATCAGCGGCACCATCTTTAGCAGCTGGAAGTGAACCCGCACCGGTCGGATTGCTAGTGGCAATACCGATAAGGGGCAGAACCATCGAAAGTCCGATACCTTCCATTAATCCCGCCAGCAATAATGCCAGAACCATAAGGGCGCTGTTGAGCGGATAATTGCGGGCAAATGTTATTAAAAGACGCATACTTGTAACATAGTCCTATCTTCTTAAATTGCTTAAGGCACCGCAGTTAATTCTCTCACAGCCGTAAATGCCTGGCAAATACGTTCCATTTGTTCCGGTGTATGTCCGGCGCTGACACTGCTGCGCAGCAGGCAGTTGCCGTTTGGTGTGGCCGGCGGTAAAACCAGATTGACGTATACACCATGTTCCAAAAGGTTACTCCAGAGAGCAAAGGCCTCGGCTTTGTCTTCTAGTCGGACGGCTATAATAGGACTTGGCTCCGGTCCCACCAAGAAGCCCAAATCCTTTAATTTTTTATATAGCGTGTGGGCATTGTCCCAGAGTCGCTGTCGCAGCCCGGATCTTTTTTGCATAAATTTTAAAGCCATCCGGGTGGAGGCGATAACTGAGGGCGACGAAGACGCCGTGAAAACATAAGGCCGACTCGCATAGCGTACCAGGTTGAGCTCGGGATGATTGCTGACGCAAAAGCCGCCAATGGCTCCCAGACTTTTACTAAACGTGCCGACGACAAAATCCACCCCATCTTCCACATCGGCTTCCTCTGCAAGGCCTCGTCCGGTTTTTCCCAGAACACCCAGTGAATGAGCCTCGTCCACCAGTAAATATGCCCCG
>JBAVYC010001638.1:0-3068 GCA_049698595.1 Desulfobacterales bacterium
ATGGTGTATCACCTTTGAATGGGAAGAGGGTGAGGCGCTCAGGGTCGATCTTGAACAATATCATTGAGGTAAGGTCATGGGAGAGTATTTTGTTAAGCGTCCTTTAAAACGACCACCGGTTCATCCCGGTGAGATTTTGCGTGAAGACGTACTTGCGTCCCTTGGTCTGTCAGTAAGCGAAGCGGCAAGGCGACTCGGTGTTTCTCGACAGCAGTTGCACCGCATTTTAGCCTGTACACATCCAATTACAACGGATATGGCGCTTAGGATTGGCAAGTTTGCTGGCAATGGTCCAGGTCTCTGGCTACGCATGCAGCAAGCATATGATCTGTGGTATGCGGAACATAGGATTAAAGACGAGCTATCTAAGATCGAAACGGTTTCATCAACTGGATCCAGCGCCTAACGAATAAGGATAGATTGTGTGAGCGCAGCGAACCACAATCTTATCCTGTAGTTGGACAAGTCCGGCACGGGAAGCAAGGTTCATATATAAAGGCAAATATCTTTTTAGACAGTGGAGCGATTTAGAGCAGGGTTGGATGATAAAGCAGATGCGGAAGCGGCCCAACCAGACGGATTCACCTGACAGGGTAAACTTGTGGGGTTTATCGTTAAGGCTGCTGGGTGTTCGAAAGGCCTTGCCGCCGGCAGGTGATCCGCAGTTTTTCGTTATATCCATGCTCTTGCAGCGGAGCGCAAAAAACTGTCCCAGTTGAGGAGCACCGGCATAGAAAAAGATGAAAAGTGAAAGATTTAGAAATGAATGCAAAGGACGATGATATCGATATTGACTCTGAAAAGAGGCTGCCGGAAGTTATGCTATTTATCGATTTTTAATCTGAACATTTTGAACATGCGGTATGAAACTACGTCGCAATCTCCAAACAGCATTGGCGGCAGTGACCATTCTCTGGCTTGTGTTTTTCATCGATCTTGCTTCGCCGGTGGATTTACGCCTTTACGGACTGCGCCCGCGGCATCTCGACAGTTTGGTGGGTATCATTCTTACCCCGTTTTTGCATGTCGATCTGCACCATCTGATTGCCAACTCAGGCATACTATTCTTTTTGTTGGCCATTTCGCTGTCATTCAGCCGTAAACTGACCTTCAAGGCCCTGTGGATCATCATCCTGGCAGGTGGTGGGTTGGTCTGGCTTACGGGCAAAGGGGGCACCATTCATATTGGTGCCAGCGGGGTTATTTTCGGCCTGATCGGATTTTTAATGTGTTTGGGCATATTTCGCCGGGATTGGAAAGCATTGATCATCTCGCTGGTAGTACTTTTGTTATATGGCGGCGCGCTGCAATCTCTGTTCATCTATGTGCCGGGCATCAGCTGGACGGGTCATCTATTTGGTTTCATATCCGGGGTGCTGGCAGCATGGTGGACAAAGGCCGCAAGGAAAAGATAAAGCCGAGCTAGTTTGTAGATATTACCTTGATGAAGTGCTAAAAAGAGAGGCATACTTTTTCTGCATGCCCGGATGTATCTCTTTATCCCCAAATAAAATATAGCCTGCTATTTCAATGCATCTATTAGAACTTTACTATGCCAACGCCCGCCTGAATCAAACCGGTAAATTTATTTTTCCCTGTCGCAAAAGTACAATTCCGAAATGGACGATCCTATCCTCTCACCCAAGGGAAAGGGAAAAATTGCAACTGATGGCCCTGTCGATGGCCGGTACGCGCTGTTTAGCGCATATTTCCGATCAGCAAAATCGTCTGCTCAATTTCCCGAAACAGCCACTGCAACTGGAATTTTATTTGGCCCAACATCCTGAAACTGAAGGTCCGAATGTCAAATATGATTTAATCGGCCACGGGCTGCAATTCTATGCTGATGGCTGCGTCCAAAAAATCACTAAACAGGAATGCCGTTATCTCTCTGCGAATATAGAAATACAGAAAATTCGGGATCACAGCAACTTGGCAAAACATTTTCTGTTGGCTTACGGCCCTGATCTTAAGGCGCATAGGGGCAGCGATGATTTTGATTTTAACAATCCTTACCTGCGGATTACCCGATTTTATTCCTTATTCGATGGGAACGCACTATTGACGGATCCGGTAGTCTTCCTGGAACGTCTGCATAAAAAAACCTTTCGATACGGGCGCATTCTCCCACGAAACATATTGGCAATCCTACAGCGTCTGTTGCCTGAATATCTTCAAGTCGAGACTGCCGACTGGACCCAAAAGACATGTGATATGCGATTAGAATGGATGGGTTTATCTCAGTGGCAAAGGCGAATGATGATACCGATTCTGGATGCCTGCCGGCATCTCCTGGATGCCTTTCCTAAAAGCTTCGATCCTTTGAAAACACCGGGGTTAATCCTGCTGGATCGTCGCAGCCGTTTTTGCACCGCCAAACGGTTCCCGGATTGGATTAAATTAATGGATGAATTGCTGCCGCAGATGCAATTCGTGGTAACCTTAACCGACCGGGCTGCATCCCAATTCCCCCACAAATTACGCAAGAAGCGCCTTAAAATCCATAAAAACGAGATGTCCCAGCCATCCAGGCGTAAATTTGTTCGCATTCGACCTGGAACGATTCTCCTCATTGATGTCGATAGCCGCCTGCCCAATTTTGCATTGATGAAACTTAGCCGTTATTATAAGGAGCAGGGACGCAGGGTGATTCTGGGATATAAGGATTGCTGCTTAAAAGGCCCCGAAGCTGTATACGCCAGCGCCGTTTTTCATAACCATGGTACGGATCAGCGCATCTCAAAGCTATGTCGATATTATGGTGAATCTCTCACGCTGGGCGGCTCAGGTGTCGATCTCCACAGGCGTCTTCCAGATAATATCGAAAATATTTCTCCGGATTACGATCTCTATCCGGAACTCGGCGACCGGGCGATCGGCTTTTTGACGCGGGGCTGCCCTTTCCGATGCGCCTTTTGTATTGTACCGACCAAGGAAGGCCAACCTCATCAGGTAAGTAATTTGGATGCTCTGCTGGCAGGCAGACGCAAACTGATACTTTTGGATGATAATATTTTATCACATCCAAACGCAGTTGATTTATTAGAGGAAATGGCATCTCGCCATAT
>JBAVYC010001639.1:0-3177 GCA_049698595.1 Desulfobacterales bacterium
ACCTATAATACGCCCGCTTTCTGAACAATATCGAAAAACCAAGCATCTAACGGAGAATATATCATGTTTCGTATTGATTTGGTATTCTTGATGAAATCAACCAATGAATATTCATGTAATTCAACCAGTAGCCAGGCCGAATAGCCTAGCTTCGATCCGGCTATTTCAAAGATCCCGTATACGCATCAATCAAGAATTGTATTGGTATCCCTAAAAAAATTGGTCCGTGAATAGTCAACTTTCGGATAATTATTGTTGAACCCATGAACATCGATAACCGCATATCACAGATTATTTTGAGGACCTTTTTTTACAGATTCGTTGGAGACATCCAATGAATCTGCGCCCGCTTTTCGCCTGTGATAACAAATTGAAAGTTAACTAATCATCGTGGGAGGCCGACTACCAGATGTTGTGGTCGGCCTCTCCAATTTTTTTCTAATTCATTAAACACCTTAATAGCAGAACTCAACAGTTTAGTGATTCGTGTGATTTGGTATTGGTAGCGCAGGTTTGGCAGAGGCTGATTAATTTCCGATTGGGGTGGTGAAATCCCAAGATTAACGCCAGATACAACACGGTCAACCGCTCCGTAGATCGAATTACAAACCGCCGACACCATAGGCCCGGTTGCCTCTGGTATCCCAGTCTTGATACTAACAGGATTTACCAAACACTAACTTAAAGAGTGGTACAATTACTGGGGCAGGCCAGCCCTATAAGATATCGGTTACAAAGCTTGCGATAGCGATAAACTTGATAAACCGTTACTCGAAGAGCGTGGCGTGCAAACGATTGCACTTCATCATAAAAAGACTAAAAAAGATAGTAGGATACTGATCTGATACCGATGCAGATGCAAAGCCGAATGCCTATTTGCTTAAATTTAAAACTACAGGCAGCTGATTTTACGATACGAGCCTCATGCAGAGAATTTTCTTGCTATGGTTCATCTTAGTTGTGCCAAAATATTGGTTAGTTTTTTTGGAGATGACTTCTATTCCTTTTTCTTCGTAAAATCAACAAACTCTAGCATCCCCAATTGGGTCAGAAAATCCAGGTTGTCCGGTTCTACCCAGTCCTTATAAATTTTGCCATCCTTGATCTGATAAATACTGATGCCTTTGAGTTTCACTTTTTTTTGGGTAGGCGGTTCTCCCAGGAAAGATTTGGCATGAATTCCGGTGGCCGACCATTGGGCAACAACCCTGTCGCCTTCTGCAAGCTGTTGGTGAATTTTAAACGACCAGCCTGTAAATGTATCGTTATTTTTCCTGACAATAGCCTTTAACCCTTCGAGACCCGGAGGCATGTTCGGATAATGGAACTCAAACTCCGGAGATACAATTTCGTCGATTACATGAAGATGCCCACCACTGAAACATTCCAATATCAACCGGCTTACCAGTTCCTTGTTTTGTTTTAATTGCTTTGCCGTATCAGTCATTTAACACCTCCTTCTCTTTTCACCTGTTGGTTTTAATAACAACTTTTTTAAAAATCCTAAAAACGGTTTTCCGTTAGCCGCTGGTTACACTTGATCCTGGTGTGAAGTCGACATCATCGTAAATACGGATGCAGCGCATGAGGCCTTCATTGGATCTTTCATAGCAAGCCAGCCCAGCATGATGGGTAGCGGGGTCCTCCCAGGCTTTCCCGTTCCAGCCGAAAACCGTAAATTCCATGACGGCGCAGCGGCCATCATCGGTAACTGTGTCTTCTCTCAGCATAGGAGCTCCATTGCTGAAAAGGCCCTTGAAATATTCAATTACCGCATTGGTTCCCCAATGAACGTATGGAGGGCCGCTGGGTTCCCTGAAATAAATATCCGCATCAAAACAGGTGGCCAGTTTTTTAAGGTCGCCTGTCAAAAGGCTTTCAAAATATCTGAGAATCACACCCGTATGTTGCACGCCGGGCTCAGGTTTGTCAAAAAGTGCAGGTCGCAGGGAGTGCGAATGATTATTGAAAGGCCAGTTGGTATAATAGACATGAACCTTGGCGCCACTGCCGGACTCCTGTTTGCAAACAACGGTGCCGACGGCGAGTTCCCATTTTTCAAGACCCAGATCGACAAACAGGATATCCTCTGAGCATACACGTTTGTCTGTTGCCGTTGTGCGAAGATGCTGCACCCTTGGCGAGTAATCTTTCAACCAATCTTGAAAGGCAGAAACAAATTCCTTTAGAGATGGCTTTCCAGCGATGATGCCAAACCTAGGTTCAGCGACCAGCCCTTCTGCGCCAACCAAAGCGATTAAATCGTCAGCGCCATTGTTTACTACTGTTGTAAGATAATTTTCAGCGATGTCTACCAAATTGTTTTTTGCTTTCATGACGAATCCTCCTGGCTAATAGGTTTAAAGGAATAATCTTACCGTTACAGAGGATATAATTGCAAAGCGAGTACCAAAAACACATAGCCTTTGAGGATTTTTTTTAAGTTACTGGAATCATAAGATTGATACAGTTTCTCAATGAAAGCGAAGATAAAATTAGAGAATCAAAATCCTGAAATATCGGGAAATTCTTTTTATTTCAGGAATCTCATCAGTTCTGAACGATACTGTTATTCATCAAAGATTCCATTATGTCTAATTTCAGACTCTGATTCAGGCCGACACACCTTGCTATCAGGATGAGAGGCTCAGTTGACATTACATTTGCATGAAATAAGTTTGGATTGGTTAACCATCTGCCAGTAACTATGGACCGGATTGCGTGGGGGTTGCATGTTCAATGAGATTTCTAGAAAGCAGCTTGCCTAACTTATTGGCAATGAGAAGCACCGCATTGTCGACGTTCGTCCGGTCGATGCATACACGTTCGTCCGGTCGATGCATACAATGGTTGGGTTCTGGAAGGTGAAAGACGCGGTTGGGCATATCAAGGGCGCAAGGACTTTATCTGCCAGTTGGACGGATGAAGAAGACTGGGTCGAAATCGTGCGGGGTAAGGGTACAATGCCGAACCACAGGATAGTGGTTTATGGCTACTACAGAGACGATTCTGAAGAAGTGGCTGAAAGGTTTGCCAGGTAAGGTTACAAAGAGGTAGCCCTTTATAACCGTTTCCTCGACGAGTGGTCCTTAATTCTTATTCCGGCGCCGTATACCCAATTTTTTCATCCGCGATTCCAGTGTGGTTGGTTTTAAAGCCAGTTTTTCGGCTGCCCCG
>JBAVYC010001640.1:0-1919 GCA_049698595.1 Desulfobacterales bacterium
GTCATGGCCGACCGGGCCATTCGGGGGGCAACCACATACAAAACTTTAATTATCTGGCCCTATGCGGTTGCCCCGGTGGTTTCGGCCGTTTTGTGGTATTTTCTCTTTAATCCGACGGTGGGCATGATTGCCTTTTTCCTGAAAAGCATCGGGGTTGACTGGAATTATGCCCTAAATGGCACGCAAGCACTGTTGTTGGTAATCATTTCCGCCGCCTGGCGTGAAATATCTTATAATTTTTTGTTTTTTCTGGCCGGTCTTCAGGCGATTCCAAAATCTTTCATAGAAGCGGCAGCGATCGACGGTGCTTCCCCGGCCAAACGGTTTTGGACCATCTCCTTCCCGTTATTGTCACCCACGGTCTTCTTTTTAATTGTGATGAATATCGTGTATGCCTTCTTTGATACCTTCGGAGTGATCCATGCCATTACTGAAGGGGGGCCCAACGAAGCCACGAACATCATGGTATACAAAGTCTATCATGATGGGTTTCTGGGTCTGGATCTCGGCGGTTCGGCGGCCCAATCGGTCATATTAATGGTCGTTGTTATCTCTCTGACCGTCATCCAGTTTCGATATATCGAAAAAAAGGTGCACTATTAATGGTAGAACATCGCCCATGGTTGACATTCGTAACACACGCGGTACTTATTTTGGGCTGTCTAATCATTGCATTCCCAATATATATCGCTATTGTGGCATCTACCCACTCACTGGATGAAATTACTTCTTCTTTTCCAATTCTTCCCGGCAGTCATCTCATAGAAAATTACATCCAGGCACTGTCGGTCGGTCCAAAGGATGTTGGCGCATCGGTCGGTACCATGATGCTCAACAGCCTAATCATGGCCCTCGGCATCACTTTCGGTAAAATTTTCATTTCCTTGCTCGCGGCCTTTGCCATTGTTTATTTTAAATTTCGCTTCCGCATGTTTTTCTTCTGGTTGATTTTTATCACCTTAATGCTGCCGGTCGAGGTACGCATATTACCGACCTACAAGGTGGCCGCCGACCTGAACCTGCTTGATTCATACTCCGGATTGATCTTTCCATTAATCGCATCAGCCACCGCTACTTTTCTGTTCCGCCAGTTTTTTATGACGGTGCCCGATGAGTTGTGCGAAGCCCATAGAATCGACGGCGGAGGACCGATCCGTTTTTTCTTTGATATTCTTATGCCTATGTCGCGTACGTCAATTGCCGCCCTGTTCGTTATTTTATTTATTTATGGTTGGAATCAATATCTCTGGCCGCTGTTGATTACCACCGATGAGCGTTATTACACGCTGCTGATCGGCATCCAAAGAATGCTGGCGGTCGGTGATACACAGGCAGAATGGAATATCATTATGGCTTCCGCCATGCTGGCGATGATACCACCGGTGCTGGTGGTGATTTTTATGCAGAAACAATTTGTAAAAGGAATGACGGAAACGGAGAAGTAAAATGCCGAATAAAAAAATTGAAGTTAATTGTTATCCGTTATTCGTTATTAGAATTTGATGATTGCCTGATTTTACAATTCCACGATCGATGCAACAGAAAGACCGATTTCATCCTTTTAAATCAATTAACCAATAACAAATAACTAATAACTTCCGATCAGTATTTTGCAAGATTTAACTCTTAAACCGAAATATATTTAACAGACAGATTCGAGGATATCGCAAAGGAATTTCCATGGCCGATGTCAATTTGAAAGAGGTCCACAAGTCGTTTGGTAAAAACGAAGTCATTCACGGCATCAGCTGTGATATTAAAGAAGGCGAATTCATCGTCATTTTGGGGCCGTCCGGTTGCGGTAAATCAACGTTACTGCGCATGATTGCCGGGCTTGAGGTCATAACGGCCGGTGAAATTGAAATCAATGGAAAGGTGGTCAATCAACTGGAACCGGCCGACCGTGATATCGCCATGGT